>JAIVGW010000130.1 GCA_020201415.1 Lentisphaerota bacterium | reverse complement strand
GACTCGATCTTCTGGGAATTGAGCTTCCCGCGTAAATTATCGATACAGATAAAATTACGACCCTGTATCACGGCATCGCAGAAAGACTCATTAAGGCTACACACACCACCATCGGTCTCCTTAGAAATTGCATAGACTTTGGAATTATAGATTGCCGCCTGGTCACTCCCGCTCCACTTCAGCAGGGATAACGGCCGGCATTCTGCTGTATCCGCAATCGCTGACTGCGGCTTTCGTCTCACAAAATTTCCATACTTCCGGAAATTACTAATTTATTTTATGGATACCAGGGCCGAATTGTTGTAGTAATAACAACCAATGAAACGGTTTCCGTGGATGATGACTTTACTGTCGGGATTCTGGATGTTTGCCGCGCCCTGTCTGGCGGAAACGGACATTACCGGACTTTGGCTCACCGAAGATGACACGGCCACGGTTGCCATCACCCTGACTGATGAAGGCTGGACCGGTCGGATTGTCGCGCTTCAGGAACCCCATACACCGGAAGGCGGAGTAAAATCGGATTACAAGAATCCTGATCCAAACCGCCGTAAGGATCCGATCATCGGACTGCGCATTCTATGGGGTTTCAGAAAAAATAACGCCAACACATGGAGCGGCGGTTATGTATATGATCCGGAACACGGCAAAACCTATCACGCCCGAATGACAATCAAGGACCAGCAGTTGCGGCTGCGCGGATCCCTGGACCGCTGGGGCCTTGCCGGACGCTCCGTCATCTGGACCCGTCCATTAGAAAAGCAAACCCCATGACCCCCACTCTGCAAGCACTTGCCACGGCTAATCCCCCCTTCTACACCACACAGCAGGAGGCTTATGAATTTTATGCCTCCAACTTCAAACTCGACCCGGAAACTGACCAACTCTACCAACGGCTTTTACTCGAAGGCCCCATTCGCGGACGTTTTATCGGCATCGATAAACAGTCGGACGCCTGCGAGACTGATCCGGACCGGCTTAACGCCCGCTTCTTGAAATATGCACGCACAACGGCCACGGCGGCAGCCCGGCAAGCCATGGATGCGGCAAAGCTGGCTGCCAGGGATATGGGCGGATTGGTTGTGAACACCTGCACGGGTTACCTCTGCCCCGGCCTGACATCCTATCTGGCGGAAGATCTGGAATTGTGCCCGGACGTCCGCACCCTGGACATCACCGGGATGGGCTGCGGCGGAGCGCTACCCAATCTTCAGGCCGCGGCCGGCCTGCTGGCGCTCGACGCCGAGCGACCGATCCTCAGTGTTGCCGTGGAAATCTGTTCGGCAACCCTGTTTATGGGACGGGATCCGGCTCTGATTGTCAGTAATTCCATTTTTGGTGACGGCGCATCCGCCGCGGTCTTGCAATCCCGGCCGGCCGCTGACCGTAAAAGCCTGTTGCGCATCGTGGACTTTGCATCGGGTATTTACCCGCAGTATCGCAATCAGCTCCATTACCGGCAGGAGGGCGGACGGCTGCGTAATTTCCTCAGTGTCAAGGTTCCGATCACAGGAGCAAAAACCTCACGGGAAGTCCTGCACCGACTGCTGGCGCGGCATCAATTGAAGCAAAAAGACATCCAATGGTGGGCGGTGCATGCCGGTGGAACCGCCGTGCTGGACAAGGTCGGACATGACCTGGGGCTCAACGAAAAGGACCTGAGCTATTCGCTGGAAGTCTTCCGGACCTACGGCAACATGTCATCCCCCTCCGTCATGTTTGCCTTGCGCCGGATTCTGGATCAAGGCCAACCAAGGGCAGGCGACAAAGGCATCCTGCTTTCTTTCGGCGCCGGCTTCTCCGCATTTGCGGCGCTGGTGGAATTTTTATAACTGATCCATGACCAGTATATCCCATTCAACTGAGGCCGAGGTTCTGGTGATTGGCGCCGGGCCGGTGGGACTATTTATATCGCATCTTCTGGGACAGTCCGGCATCCGGACCCTGCTGGTGGAAAAACGCAGCAGTACGGATGCGCCTTCCATGGCCATCGGCCTTATGCCGCCGTCCCTGCGCCTATTTGCGCAGGCCGGGCTGTCCGACGCCCTGCTGGCCGCCGGCGTTCAAGTGCAAACAGCCATCGTCCACGATCAACACAAGCCCCTCGGCCAACTCGATTTTACCGGGCTGCCCCCGCCTTTTCCGTTTATCCTGTCACTGCCGCAGGGTAAACTGATGCATATTTTGCGTGATCGACTGTCTGAAAGAAACGCGGTGCATTTTGCTCCGGGATGTCAAGCCATCGGCGTGATTCCGGAACAGGACGGCATCCGCGTGCAGACCAGGGACATGTTGACCGGCCGGGTATCGGAACATGGCGCCCGTTATGTCATCGGCTGTGACGGTCATGACAGCGATCTCCGCCGCTTTCTCAATATTAAAATCTCCTCAAAAAGTTATGCGTCTGAATTTGTCATGGGTGATTTTCCGGATACCACGGACTGGGCCAATGCCGCGCATCTGTTTTTTACACCGACAGGCTCAATTGAATCCTTTCCCCTGCCCGGCAAAGAGCGGCGCTGGGTAGCGCTTGCGCCGCATGGCGCGCGGGACACCGGCGCACTGGTCCGACAGGTTAAAAACATCACCGGACGGCAACTGCCCGCCCATGAGGAAAAATGGCACAGTTGGTTCATTCCGCGCCGTCAACTCGCGGATAGGTTTTATCTAGGCCGCGCCATCTTGTGCGGCGATGCCGCCCACGTTATGAGCCCGATTGGGGGCCAGGGCATGAATACAGGCTTCGCGGATGCCAGACACCTGGCCGGCATCCTGTGCCAGGCGCTGCGCTCTGGAACCGACGTCGCGCCCCTGCTGGCCGGTTATGATTATACCCGGCGGCGGGCTTTTCGTATCGCCGCGAACCGTGCCGCCCAG
>JAIVGW010000365.1 GCA_020201415.1 Lentisphaerota bacterium | reverse complement strand
GCCCGTAGCGCAGGTGCAAGCGGCCGCTGCCGCAGCCTACATCGTACAAGTGCAGCTCTTGCCGCGCGTCGCGGGCCAGAAACAGCAGGATGCGGTCCAACAGATCTTCTTCAAAGTTCTCATAGGCGGTGACGTCCGGATGTCCATGCACGATGGCTGCTTCATAAGCCTGGGCGCAGTCATCCCATATTTTCTGGTCGCGGGCGTATCTTTCGGGCAGTTGCAAAGCGGATCCTCCCTGATGGTGTGTGGTTATTGTGCGAATGCGTCGGTCGGCGGTTTTTCCTGACCGGGCGCATTGACGATTTCGGTTAACTTGTCCAGGGACGGGGTAATCACCTTTTCGATGTAACGGCAATTCATCAGGTGCAACAGGGCCGGGTAATTCATGCGGAATTCAATGCTGTCGCCAACCTTTAGGCCGCCGGTGTCATCGCCCAGGCTGACCACGGTGATATCGCTGCTGGCGCCGGCAATCTGGTGGGTGTCGTTGACGGGGGTGAGTCCGTCAATATTGGTGTCCAGGTGGCCGATGCTGATGAGGGCGCGATATCCCCGCTGTGTTGGCGGCGCCCGATCCGGGGCGGGCGCTGCCGCGGCAAAGGGGGCAATGCCGGCGGCTTCGGCTGGGATATTGGTTCCCTTGCGCTTCAATTCAGCGATTTCCGCCTGAAGCAGCATGACGTCGTCGCGCAGTTCCGGTAATAAGCCTCCATTGATCAGGTCCGATCCCAGAAAAAGGGCTTCGCCTATACGGAAATGGTTGATGCCCCTGGGCGCCTGCTTTTTCAGAATCATCGGCAGCGCGGCGCTGGAACCGGCTGAGATCAGGGGCAGCTTGTGTTCAAATTTGAGTTCCAGCAACTCCCGGTAAAGCAAGAGCTGCATGAATTGGTCCGCCGTCGGGGCCATCCCTGAAAGACAGCCGAAATTGGCGCCGATGCCCAGTACTTCAATGTTGGACAGGTTGAAAACCAATTCATAAAAATCCGTCAAGCCCTTGATCAGAATGCCTTCGCGCAGATCGCCCAGCTCGATCATGATGATGATGCGATGGGTTTTTTGTTGTCTGACGGCTTCTTCATTCAAGGCTTGCAGTGTTGAGATTTCGCTGTTGAGGCTGACATCGGCGAGTTTTACAACATCCGCTACGGAGGAAGGCGCCGGCACCCGCAGGTACCAGCCTTGGAAGTTTCCGAATATATTGCGGATATCACGCAGATTGGACAAGCGCGAGTCGCCCAGCGAGCGGGTGCCCATCAGCTCCAGCGCACGGATCACATCCGTATTGCCGCACAAGACCTTGGTCACTACCGTCCAGTCGGCGCCGTAATTACGCATCCAGCCGTCGATGATCCTGTAATTATGCAGCAACGCTTCCAGATTAATGGTTACTTGGTTGATATTGCCACCTCATTTCCAAATATTTGCTGGCAAACCCCAGTCTTTCATACAGGCCGCGGGCCGGATTCTGGTGTTCAACATGCAGCTTGATTGAGCCGCGCACGGTCTGTTGGGCCTTTTTGATCAACATGGCGCCGATGCCCCGCCCGCGCATCTTCCCGTCCACTGCCACGAACAGCAGTAAATTTTCGGGTATATAACCGCTCATGCCGGTTTTAAGCATTACCAGCGCACCGACCAACTGTGTCTCGCGGTGCGCCAAAAAAATACATCCACCCCGGCCGGGCTCAGACGAAAGAGCGTAAGACAGCCCCTGCTTGATATCATGCAGCGTATCCTCATAAGGGCGCAGATGTTCATGTAGAAACACCGCCAATGTGTCAATGTCAAGATGTTCCGGCAGGTCACACGGCTTTTCGGCCAGGGTAATCGAAATCCGGGATTGCTTTTGACCGGGGGCTTTTGCTTCTCGCTTGGCCGTGGCGGGCGCGGTCGCCAGTTCATCCAGGGCGCGCAGGGCGGAACTCAATCGTTCCTGTTGTTCAGACGGCAACAGGCGCAGGGCTGCTGTGAGCTGGCCGCGGTCGTGCGCCAGGAGCGGCAGGATGCGATCCAACTGAGCAAGGGTCTGATGACAGGAATCAGCGTTACTGCCGAACTTGTTTTCAGTGGTATGCTCAATTGCAGCATGATTTAAACTGTTATCCGAATGCAAAGACACATAAATTAAGATAACGTGTGAAACGGACCGGCGCAACCAAAAAATGGAAAAAATCAATAGCATCCCATGGAAAATTGAAATGAGTGAACGATGGAGTAATGGGGATAGGGTTGCGGCACAAAATCCGGCAGACACAAAACCGGTGCCATTTTTAACAAAAAGGCTCCTCTGGCATATTGATGGGGACATATTCCTGCGGCTCTTGCAAAACCTCATGGGCGCGTTCATATTCGGCTCACCGAGACGGTTCGCCCTTCCGTTTCGGCAGCAATCCGGGAAGGTAGGGCGAGGCGTCTCGCCGAGCCGCTGGGGTTTTGCAAGAATCTCTCCTGTCTTATTTAGCCCTATACGCAACACCGACTAAGCCGTTGGTTTATGTGTAAACGCCGAAGGCTTGCGGTTAAGATGGCGGTAAAGCGGCCGTATAAGTGTATCAACACTTAATCTTACGCTTCATCCCACACTTAAGTTTCATCTCTGTGGGAAGGCGGTGATTTGCTTTGCCGACGGTTTGTGTTGGAACCCCGCGGCGTTTGTTGTATTTTATCAATTTATCTGGTTGGTTGATCCGGGTAACGGCCGGGTGCGACGCTTGACCAGGGCTCTAGCGTCGTGGCCACTGGTGCATGATCATGGCGCATGCTGGTCAGGGGACGGCCGGACTATCATGTTTCATTCCGATCGCGGCGGTAGTTGGGGTTTGTGGTTGATCGATGGTGACGGCAGTAATTTGCGTCCGTTTAAGCGTAACCAGTCAAGTGCGGGT
>JAIVGW010000364.1 GCA_020201415.1 Lentisphaerota bacterium | reverse complement strand
GGGTGTGGTTTTCGGCGTCGGCAGCGTCATCGCCATGCTGGCCGTAGGCGAGGGCGCCGGCCAGGAGGCCATGAAGCAAATCCGCAAACTTGGCAGCCACAATATCATTCTTACCTCCATAAAGCCTGCTGAGGATGAGCAAGCTCTGACTCAGCATTCGAACATGAGCATCTACGGCCTGCTGTATGCTGATGAAGCGCGGATTCGTGAGACCATCCCCACGGTACTGCGCACCGTGCCGGTCAAGCACGTGCGCGGCGAAGGCCGGTTGGGGGAACGCACCCTGGAACTGCGCATGGTCGGCACCACGGCTGATTGGTTTGATCTGGTAGACCGCCCGCTGATTGCCGGCCGCCGGCTGGTACCCAATGATTTGCAGTCCTGGTCCCCGGTTTGCGTGTTGACCGAACACGGCGCGCGCCGGCTGTTGGCTACAGAACACACCATCGGCCGGTCGATCAGTGTCGGCGGCCAGCTTTACAAGGTGGTCGGGATCATCAGCAATGAGGACAGCGACGCCGGAATACAGGCGCCCGACCAACAGATCGACGCCTACATTCCGATGAACGTGGCGCAGGCGCGCTATGGCGACATCACTGTGCGCGTAACGGCCGGACTGTACGAACGTGAAATGGTTGAACTGCACATGATTCTGCTGGAAGTGCGCTCTATCGAGGAAGTCGAAGCCACGGCAGCAGCCGTGGCAACCGTGCTGCGCGCGTTCCACCGCAAACATGATTACCGGATCAACGTCCCCCTGGCCCTGCTGCGCCAGGCGGAAGCCACCAAACGCACCTTCAATATCGTGCTGGGCTCAATCGCCGGCATCAGTCTGCTGGTGGGCGGCATCGGCATCATGAACATCATGCTGGCCTCCGTGACCGAGCGCACCCGTGAAATCGGTATTCGCCGGGCCATCGGCGCCAAGCGGCGCCATATCGTGGGGCAGTTTCTGATTGAAACCATAGTGCTGGCGATGATCGGCGGCGTGGGCGGCATTCTGCTGGGACTATCCATTCCCTGGTTGATCACCCGCTTCACCGGCATGCCCACGCTGGTGCCGACTTACGGCATAATGCTTTCGATCTTTATCAGTCTCGGCGTGGGCCTGATATTCGGCATTTATCCCGCCAGCCGGGCCGCCAACCTGGATCCCATCACGGCTTTGCGCCACGAGTAACCGTTTTCAGGTCCCGTTAAAATGGATTGAAATGGCAACGAGCAGAGTTTAGAATCTACATATGGCGAATGCCAATACGCTTAACTTGTTGCGCAACGGCATCCTCGGTCGCAGCACCGGGGACGGTCGGCGCCGGACTATGGGCCGGGTACTGTGGTCTTCCAACGGCCGCCGCTGGCTGGTCTGGGACTTTTACATCGGATGCCTGGCCGCTTGGTCCGCCTTCAACCTGATGCCTTCCGACCAACAGACCAACGGGCTGATCGTGGGCTTATTTTCCGGTCTGATCATGGTGCTGGCCGCCCGGGTCTGCGGTATGCCGCGGCCGGAGTCCAATGCCTCGCGTTACGAATTGCTTACTGGCGGCATCTTAACCGTGGGGCTGGGCCTGGGACTGTGCATGGCGGCCTGCACGGGCTTGGCCTGTGTGCACCCGGGCCGTTGGTTCTGGACCATGTTCGCCGGCCTGTCATACGTCGGCATGATCACGCCGCGCCTGATATTCTGCGGCATGGAACCCGTCAGACGCCAACGTGTTTTGCTTTATGGGGCCGGCAGGGCCGGCAGAACCGTCCTGCGCAACCTGCGCCGCCATCCCGGTATGCAGATCTTGGGGTTTATTGATGATGACCAGCGGCTTTGGGATCAAAACATCGAGGACTTGCCCTGCATGGGCGGCTTGGAACAATTGCCGGGCGTCTGCCGCAAAATGGAAGTCCAGATGCTGGCTATGGCCATGGCCGGCCCGCTACCGGAACAGCAGACGCTGAAACTGCTGAAGCTCAGACATACCGGCGTGGAAATCCTGAGCATGCTGGAAATTTACGAACGATTTCAAAATTGCGTGCCGGTGGACCTGATTGCAACCGAATGGCTGCTGCAAAGCGAACACATTCCGCCTCACTGCTCCTATCGCATTATCAAGCGGCTGCTGGACATCCTGTTCAGCGCCGTGACTTTGACTGTCACCCTGCCGTTCTGGGCCGTAATAGCCATCGCCATCCGCTGTGACAGCCCCGGACCGGTCTTCTTCCGGCAAGGGCGGACAGGACGGGGCGCCCGGCCATTTCCAATAATAAAATTCCGCAGCATGTTCGCCGATACCGGGGAACAGGACGCCGGCCGGGCGCAACCGGACCATCGCCGTGTCACCCGCCTGGGGCACTGGCTGCGCCGGACGCGCCTGGATGAATTACCGCAACTGTTGAATGTGCTGCGCGGTGAGATGTCCCTGGTTGGACCGCGTCCGGAAAGGCCGGAATTCATTGCCGAGATCGAAAAAAACATCCCTTATTACGATCAGCGCAGCCTGGTGCAACCGGGGCTTACCGGGTGGGCCAGGGTGAAAAGCCGGTATGGCGCCAGCCTGGAAGACACCAGACGCCAGCTGGAATATGACCTGTATTACGTCCGCAACATGTCTTTTCGTCTGGATTTGCAGATCATGTTGCGTACAATCGTTCTATTGATGAAAGGCAGCCGTTGAAAGCCATGTTTAGATCCCTGAACAATAAACTCAACCGACGGGCCCTCGTCTGGCTTTGGATCACCATCGGCGGCGGTCTGTGCGCGGCAATGGCCATGATGGCCTTCACTTACTGGCTGACCCTGCGCGCCAGCGAGGATGCCTATGCCACCATTTTGTGCAAACAATCCTACCAGACAGCCGCCAAGCTGGAAGCCTACATTCAGTCTTTCCTGGTTCATCCCGGCCAGGTTG
>JAIVGW010000363.1 GCA_020201415.1 Lentisphaerota bacterium | reverse complement strand
TGGTTGAAAACGGCGCGGCGCGTATGCCGATCGTGGTGTTCGAGGGCGCCCCGCCCTTCACGCGCCAGGCGGCCGAGGAACTGGCCGAGTACATTGAGAAGACCAGCGGTGCCCGCCCCGAGGTCCTGGAGGGTCAACCCGATCCGCTGCCCGATTCCGCTATCTGGGTGGGACACCAGCCGATCCTTGACACGCTGTTCCCCGATCTTGATTTCGATTTCCAGCATCCCGAGGAGATCCTGATCGCGGCCAACGACCAGCACCTGGTCATTGCCGGGCGCGATCGCTGGGACCCGGAGCACCTGGTGGTTACTTTTAAGCGGCATACGGTCAACGGCGTGCAGCAGGAATACGGCACCGTGAACGCGGTTTACACGTTTCTACAGGATTATCTAGGTGTGCGCTGGCTGTGGCCCGGCGAGTCGGGCGAGGACGTCCTGCAGCAGGCCACCATCGCCTTCGAGCCGTTTGTCTATCGCTATCATCCCCGGTTCCGCGCACGTTCCGGCGTCTTTAATATCTATACTCTGGATCGGCAGTTACGCGGGCACGAATGGACCCGTTACCAGCGATTACAGTTGGACTCGCTCGCTTTCCAGGCGGGACATCCGTTTAGCGACTGGTGGGAACGTTTCCATGAGACCCATCCTGATTATTTTGCCTTGCAGCCCGACGGCACCCGGGGCGGCGGTGAAAAACCGTACCCCAGCGCGCGCATGGTCAAAATGTGCAAATCCAATCCCGACCTGTGGGAGCAGTGGCTCAAGGTTGTCGAGGAGGAGTTGGAGAGCAACCCGAACCGCACAACTTTCGGCGCAAACGCTAACGATGGCTGGGGGGCGGGCTACTGCATCTGCGATAGTTGCCGCGCCTGGGACCATCCCGATGGGGCGGTGTTTCGCATCAGTTGGCAGGGACTCAGCCAGGAGTATGTCGCCATGTCCGACCGGCAGATCACCTTTGCCAATACCCTGGCGCGGAAGCTACGCGAACGTTTTCCCGACAGGGAAGATTTACTGGTGACAGCCATGGCGTACGGCGATTCGCGTACGCCCCCGGTGGCGGCGGAGCCCGACGACAACGTGCTTGTCTCCGGCGTGTGGAGTTTTCACAACCAGCCCAATGACGAGCATCGGGAATGGTTCGTGCAGTGGAGCAAGGTTGCGCCCATTCTTGCCTGGCGTCCGAACATGAGCTCGCGCGCGGGATGGCACATCGGTCTGCCCAACGCCGCTCCGCGGCGTGTCATGGAGGACATGCGTTTTGTGGCCGAGCATAACGTGGTCGGCGTGTTTATCGACTCGGTCTACGGGGGCTGGGCGGGTCAGGGGCCGCATTATTACATGCTGGCGCAGATGGCCTGGAACCCCTACGCCGACGGCGAGGCGATTCTGGCCGATTACTACCAACGCGCGTTCGGTCCGGCCGCGGAGACGATGGCCGGCTATTGGGAAGCGATTACGCGGGCCGCGGAGCGGATCGGTTTCGAGGGTGAAAGCGACCGGGACGTCTGGGACGCGGCGTTTTTTGAGGATGCCACCGCCCGGCTCGATCAGGCGGCGACGGAGGCCGCCACAGACGAGACGGCGGTATACGCTGAGCGCGTTGCCTTTGTGCGGGTCGGGCTGGAATACCTGCGCCTGCTCCGGGAGATGGATCCGCTGATCGACCGGATGGCTGAGACGCGCGGCCGGGATCCCGAGGCCCGGGCTGCCGCCGAAGCCAAATGGGACGAGACTTGGGAGGTGATTGGCGCGATGATGCGCGCGCATCCCTTGTCGATCGCCCCGTTTTATGTCCAACGCCGCTGGCACCGGCTGGAGCGCTGGAGTCCCGAACGTTTCGATTGAAAGATCTCGCGCAAGCGTGTTATGGCATCATTTGTAGCTGGACTTTTGAGTGTACATTTATAGCGAGAATAATATTGTGCTGGGTAAATATTTAATTTGTGGATTAATTTCAGCGGGGTTGACGTTTGGCTGCAATAATTTTGCGAAAGCAGGTGAATTTATCGTTAAAGATGGCAAGCCGAAAGCTGAAATAATTATTACGGCAAAGCCGACACGTCTGGTAAAGCTGGCTGCGGATGAGTTGCAGGGGTACCTGCAGAAAATCACCGGCGCACAATTGCCAATAGTGCATGAACGTAGCGAGGATTATCCTGTTGCGATCTACATCGGGAAGAGCGCGGGCACCGATGCGCTGGGGATTACCGACGAGGGGTTGAGCGCAGATGCCTACCGGATGGTTTCGGGTCCTGATTATCTGGCACTACTGGGGTATGATGCCGATTTCGAGCCTGACGAGCTTATGGCGCGCACCATGGCTCACAAAAGAAATGACCGGGAACGCGCGCAGAAGGCGTGGGAGGAACTCTCCGGAACGACGGGGCATAGTCCCGGTGGTGGATATTTTAAGGCGTTGCATCAACCATCCGGCATCTGGACCATGGATAAGGGCGGTTCGTTGCAGGCAGTGTACGGATTTTTGCGCGATCTGGGCGTGCGCTGGTACATGCCCGGTGAATTGGGCGAGGTAGTGCCTCAGCGCAATTCCATCGACCTGCCGGTAGTTGACCAGACTGTGACCCCGGATTACGCCTATCGAGACCTGCGGCTGGGCAATGCATAGCAGTGGTGGTGGACATGCCCATCTCTGTTTTTCCCATCCCGGCGTCCAACAGGAAGTACTCCGCTATGCGCGGGCGGTGTTTGACATTTACGGTCTGGATGCCGTCTCGATCATGCCGGAGGACGGCTATCGCCATTGCCAATGCGAATTATGCGCCGGCAAGACTCCCTCGGAACTGGTCTGGGGGTTTGTCGATAGCGTGGCACGGGAGCTTTACAAGACGCATCCTGATCGGTTGGTGCTTTGTGGCGCCTATGCGGCCTACCGGGAGCCGCCGGAGACCATCGAAAAATTCAGCCCCAACGTGGTGGTGCGCATCTCCTGGACGCGGCCCGGGCTCGATGATGACACAAACTGGGCGGAATACTGTAAAATTTACGTGCAGCCCTGGTCACAACGCCTGGCGCCAAAGCGCCTGATGCGCAACGCCAACATCCAATGGAGCGCCAGCAGGTTGTTTCCCATTATCCACCCGCGCAGCATTGCCCGGGAGCTCAGCGCCATGCACGGACTTGTTATTGGGGAATCCTCTTCTGTGCCCCGTAATCCCCAGCAGAAGTGGGAGAATCCCGGCCTGAGTCATCTGAATGTCTATGTGCTTTCAAGTTATATGTGGGATAATCAACAGGATCTGGACAAGCTGCTGGATGAATATTACACCCTGTTTTACGGTCCTGCGCGTGATGAGATGCGCGCGGCGTTCGATTTTGCCGAGGAGAGTTATCCGCGCGAGGGTTGGCCGTCACCCAGTAGGGTTTCTTCCGCCGATCGTCTGCGTTTTGTCGAACTGCTGCATGAAGCAAAAGCTAAGGCCGGTGATACGGTTTACGGGAAGCGGATACAACTGACCATCGACCAGTTGCAGCCATTGGAGAAGTTGCGGGAATTGCATGCCATGGCTGCGGCACGCGGTGAAGTAGGCTATTTTCCATTCATGCATAATATGGCGATAGGTGACAGGAATAAGGCGGCTGCACAGACTTTTAAGCTCGATGGCCGGCTGGATGAGCTTTTCTGGACCGCCTATCACCATGGTCAAGGTTTGAAGGACAACCTTACCGGCAACAAGCGCGTGAAACACAACACTGGCTTTTATTTCAAGTGGTATGAAGATGCCCTTTATTTCGGCATTCGCTGCGCTGATCCGGATGCGGGCAATTTAAATATCACGGCTACCGAAAAGCAGGATGCCGCCATCCATGAAGGCGATTGCGTGACACTGCTGATCGAGACTCAGGACGTGTCATACTATGAGATAACCTTCAATCCCGCCGGTGCGGTCTGGGACGCCGATCGGTCGGAAGGCGGGGTGGGTGAGAAATGGTCTTCGCAGGCCGAAGTGGCTACATTCGTCGGGGACGGCTATTGGAACGTGGAGGCGCGAATTCCCGTAGCTTTGCAGGAGGACGATCCGTTGCATGTGGTTAACGGACGCATGCCGACGCGTGGATCCCCCTGGTACGTCAATGTCATCCGGCGGCGGCCGCGGAAAGACGGGAATGAAGTCACCGCCTGGTTCCCAACGGAAAGTGAAGACATTCGCAATAAATTGAAATTCGGCAAGTTGTTCGAAAAGCACTCTAAATAATTTGATTAGCGTGTTGACGCCAACCCACTAACCTGTTAAAATCAGATTTGATGGGATGGAGTGGTGCGCAATGTCATATATCAGGCATAGCAGGAGGTGCAGCATGTTACGGACACATACCGTAGTTTTAGCCGGTTTGATGGGCATGGCGGTCTTTACCGTCCACGCCGCGGATTACTACGTCGCACGCACGAATTCCACCCCCGAGCACCCCTACGACACATGGGCTACGGCTGCCACTAATATCCAGGACGCCGTCAATGCCGCCGCCGCCAATGCCACCGTATGGGTTGCCCCGGGGACCTATGGCGTGTCGACCAATGCCGTAGATGTCTCCGGCATCAACGTGGTGCACATTAATAAGGCCCTGACGCTGAAAAGTACCGGCGCAACCCCGGCCGACACGATTATTGACGGGCAGGGCGCCTATCGCGGTATCTACACGTATCCGGGAAGCGGCGAGCAGATCATGATCAACGGATTCACCATCAGCAACTGCTGGGCCGTCAATGGCGCCGGTATGGCAATCCGGGGCGGAGCCAGCCGCACGGTTAACGCACACAATTGTGTAATCACAAAG
>JAIVGW010000362.1 GCA_020201415.1 Lentisphaerota bacterium | reverse complement strand
GCGTGTCGCTTTTCGAAAAAACCCCCATTTTACAGGCTTTTTCCGACATTGATTACAAACCCGAAATGTGCCAAAGCCATAAACAGTTGATGTTGTTTGAATAATACTGGGACACTACTGATATCCAGAATATTATTATAGAAATTTCGTACGGAATAATATTAGGTTTAATTGGCTTCATGTTCGCATACACTTTAAACAAGAAAAATAAAATCATAATTGATCTATGTGGTCGCACGAACCCCCGGAAAGAACCCGACCGCTTGACTTTTATTCCTGCGCTTGCAGTCCATCGCGCAGTTTCTCCATGATCCGATCCCGCAGGCTCTTCGGGGTGAGCACCTTCACGTCCGGCATCCAGGACAGAATCCACCGCACAAGTTCTTTTCGTCCCGTTGTTTTCAAGCGCATCTCGACCCGACCATCCCGTCGTGTCCGGAACTCCTGGCTGGCATGCCATTGGCGCTCGGTAATGTAGACGGCCAGTTTGGCCTCAAACAGCAGCCGCACCTTGATCAGTTCCTCGCCACCCACGATGCCAAACGCCTGCCGGACGTAGGCTTCCGTGTTGAAATCGGCGGGCCGGGTGATAGTCTTGCCGGCGGCCTTAATCTTCCGGAACCGCGACAGGGCGAACGTCGCCACACGCCCCTTCTCCACGTTCCACACCATCAGGTACCAGTTCCCGTGGTAGGCGAGTAAATGGTACGGGTGCAGTTCATACTCGGAAATGCGCCCGTCAAAGGTCTGGTACGTGGCCCGAATCGCCTTACGCCGCTCCAGGCAACCCGTTATCTGCGCCCACACCTCGGGATCTATCCGCACTCGATCCTCGGGCAGGACGCCAACGTGTTCGCTGAGCCAATCCGGCTCAATGGTGATGTCGCCCTCCAGCGACTCGGCGATCTTGTCCAACACCGATTGCATGTCCAGGTGCAAGGGCGTGCCCTCGTAATGGGACAGGAGCTTGCGGGCGAGGCCGAAGCAGAAGGCCTCCTTGCGACTAATCCGCACCGGCGGGAGCGTGTAGGTTTCATCGGTCAGCCATGGCCAGGCGATTACCATCACGGTCAAGATGGCCGCCGGTGAATACATTGGCATCAATGCCGACTGGTGGGTGGTGGCCATTCCGAGTTATGGGCAAATCTGGTGTTACATGAATGCGCTCATGGAGTGGGTGGAATTCCCGGCTGGTGACTTATCCGCTCTGCAACCCGCATTGCAGGGGCCGCTGATGAACGTCTCTGATCCGGTGACGGTGCTGCCGGCGATGACATTGCCTCGGGGCACGTACATTTTCCATTTCGCCGTGGACCAGATGGACGGCATCCTGAATTATCCGGATGGGCCGATCCTGGTGGATTCCGTGACGGTGGTGGTGGAGTGAGAAGGAAGTCGAAAGCTGAAGGCTGAAAGACTGGATGTCAGGTTTTGGCTTAAGTTGTATTGTTAACGGTCGGCGCGACAGCGCCCGCCAATTACCGCAAAGCGGTAGGGCGTCAGTTGGTGCAGGGTCACGGGGGTTACAGGCTGCGCGGCTTGCAACAGCGCGCGCACTTCGGCCAGGGTGAAGCTGCGGCGGATGGAGGCCAGGCCGTCGGTGACAATAAAACTGTTGCGAAAAAAAGGCGCGGTGCAGAGCGCAAAGCCATAGTAAGCCCAAAAGCTCCTGAGCATGTCGCTGAGCAGGTATCGCCTGGGAGCCGCGCGGTCAATCTGGCGTATCAACGCGATGCACGTTTGGTCCGGGAGGTGGTGCAGCAGGTGGTTGGCAAAGACATAGTCCACCTCCTCCAGTGGTAGTGGGTCACGGATGTCCTGTGCGACCACTTCTATTTCCGGATAATCCCGGCAGGCAGCTTGAGCATAGCGCGCCACCCGGGGATCATTTTCCATGGCGGTAATGTGCAATTGCAAACCACGTTGGCGGCATTGGCGGATAAGCCAGCGTCCAATGTCGCAGCCGCCTGCCCCCAAATCCAGCAGCCGGCCGGGACGCGCGGGGGTCATGTCGGACAGCACATACCGGCGTAGCAAAGTGCGATAGCGCGAGAAGTGACGATTGATCGGGCCAAATTGGGCCAGCGTGCGAAAAAGCCGGTCTTCGGGACTGTCGGGCCGGTCCATTTCCTCGACCAGTTTGGCGCGCCGTGATAAGTCGGGGAATATCATCCTGGCTCCCGGTTGGCCGGTTTGCGGACGGTCAGGCACTCGATAACACCGAAAAAGTGCAGTGAAGAACTGTGGATCTCAAACCCCTGGTCGCGGAAAAGCTGATGCAGTCGGGCGCGGTCCGGATGCTGGGCCAGGCTTTGGGCAATGTAGGTGTAGATGCCCGGATTGCGATGAAAGGCCCAGCCCCAGAGACCGCCCCAAAAAGTCAGCAGGCCGGATTCCAGGCGCTGGAGTATGCGTGAGCGGGGTTTGGAAAAATCCAGAAAGGCCGCCCATCCGCCTGGTTTGAGCACACGGAATATCTCGGCCAGCGCGGACGGCAGGTCGCCGGCGTTGCGCAAGGCGTAGCCGCCGGTGATGATGTCCACCGCGTCAGCTTCAAGACCGGTTTGCGCCATATCACGGCAGTGGAATTCAATCGCGGCCGGCGCCTGGCGCCGTCGGGCGAGTTCCAGCATGGCTTCGGTGATGTCCATGCCGATGATCCGTCCGTCAGGGTATTTATCAGCCAGCAGCCGGGTGATGTCGCCGGTACCGCAGGCCAGGTCGAGGCAGATGGGGGTGGCCATGGGCGGCAGGGATTGCACCAGCAGCTTTTTCCAGACGCGGTCGCGGTTGAACGAAAGCAGGCTTGTGATGGTTTGATAGTGTGGGGCCACCGTGGTGAAGATCTCCCGGTTCAAGGCGCGTTTGAGTTCGGGATTGGCAAGGCGTTGCCGGCTACACAGGGGCGCGGTGCGTTTCATGGGGCCTCCAGGGCGGGGG
>JAIVGW010000129.1 GCA_020201415.1 Lentisphaerota bacterium | reverse complement strand
GTCCAGGCGTTGTCTATCCTTGCGATTCCAAATCACACCGATTCCACGGTAACGTTGTCGTTTGATTGCCAAAGAATCGTCAGCGTTGGAGCACGGCCATCGACGGCTTTCAATCCGGACGGCACAACCAATGCCTTTTTAATTACCGTGTCCTCGGAAAAAGATTTTACGCTTACAACCTCATGGGATGCCACTTGTACTGGCAACTTATTTGGGATGCCGTATGTTTATTTGTACGACGGGAGCACCTTTCTCGCAGAACTGTTTGACTCGTCGAGTGACGGGCCCCATCCCGTGGGCACCCGAACTAATCTGATTACGGGGCAGGCCGGCAACCGCACGTTCAGCATTTCCCTGTCGGCCAGCTCGTTTGCATCGGTTCCGGTTGTATCGCAACAGAACGATCGCGTTACTGGAACTATCACATTGCATTTTGGTTTCCCCCCAAAGTCTAACCAGACCATTTCCTTCCAGGCCGTTTCGGATCAAGTCGTGAACGGCCGGGTAACGCTGTCGGCCACGGCTTCTTCGGGACTGCCGGTAAGTTTTACGGCAACTGCACCGGGGCAAATCACCGCCGGCACGAACTTGACTTTTACCGGCACCGGTCAGGTAAGTGTTGTGGCCAGCCAGGCTGGCAATGCCGAATGGAACCCAGCCCCCAACGTCACCAACAGCTTTAATGTGACCTCGCCCCCACCGCCACCCCCCACGGGCATTTCGGCAACGGATGGCATATACACCGACAAGGTGCGGGTGGCGTGGAACGCCGTGGCTGGCGCAACATCATACCAAGTTTGGCAGAATACCGCTGGTAATTACAGTAGCGCCAAAAAGATCGGAACAACTGCCGCAACGAATTACGATGATATGAGCGCGGGAGCTCAAACGACTTATTACTATTGGATCAAGGCGGTGAATGCCGGCGGCTCAAGCGCTTTCAGCGCGCCGGATACCGGCTATCCCGGCGTGACCGGGCCATTGGTCAGCGTGAACGGCCTGATTGGTGATAACGTGAATGTGGCCGCGGGCACACCGCTGACGATTGCCGTGGAAATGATGAATCTGCCTGCCGATTATATCGGAGTGAATGTTGACTGGTGGGTGGCGGCGTTCGCGCATAACGGCGGGCTGTGGTATTACCTGGACAATGCGATGGTTTGGGCGGGGTTTGATGGCAACCCGGCGAATATGCATCCCGTATATCAGGGTCCCTTGAACAACCTGCCGCCAGCGATGGTGGCGCAAGGGTTAACTTTATCATCGGGAACATACAACATCTGGTTTGCCGTGGATTATCCGATGGATGGCTCGTTGCACCTGGACGGAACAACATTGTTGTCACGCGTAACGGTGCTGGTGCAATGAAGTCGGCAGATGCTTGATTACGGTTCTAACCTTTTGCCGCGGGCCGTGGAGAAAATCGGAGTGATTTGCTGATCGAGCTGAAAATCACCTCAGGTTGACTGCCAAAGCCTGCCGTCCATTCCATCGGTAACCGTTGTCGTCACCCGTTCCGGAGCGTCGCACTCGACAGCAAACATGCCTCACTGGCAGCGCTTGTCCAGCTCTTGGCGGGACCGCCCGTCAGGAGGATGTCTTACACCGCTCGATAGATATTACGCAACACGTAATTAGCGGTGCGCTCGGAGCGCGCGCCCTGCCTTGCAAACCTTTAACAGGCAGGGCGGGTTCTCCAAACACGCCGCAAACCGCTTCCTTTAACCAAAATGAGAATTGCTGGGGACAAGGCAGTAATTCTCATTTTGGCACTTGCGGCTCACCGGGACGGTTCGCCCTACCCGGTAATGAGCCAAAAACACGCTGAAATATGGTAGGGCGAAGCCTCCGGCTGAGCCGCCGCAATGGAACATTCATACCAAAACGAGAATTGCTGGGCGCGGCGTGTTTGGAATTGACGTTCCGGCCGTAATCTGGCATTAATAAATTGTTTGTCTTTTGCAACCGACACCGGTCTACCAGTCTTATCAGATAAAACAATTATGAATAAAATCATCGATAAAAAACAACTTGCCGAAGACGTCTATTCCATGCGCGTGGCTGCGCCGTTGATCGCCACCGAACGCAAACCGGGCCAGTTCGTCATTCTGCAGCTCGACAGTAATTTCGGCGAACGCATTCCGCTGACCATCGCCGATGCGGATGAGGCCGCCGGCACCATCACCTTGATTTTCCAGGCCGTGGGCAAAACCACGCATCTGCTGGCGGAAATGCCGACGGGCGCGGAAATAGCCAACCTGGTCGGCCCGCTCGGACGCCCCACGCACATAAAAAAATTCGGCACGGTCGTCGGGCGGATGAAATCATCGTCTGCACCGACGACGGATCCAAGGGCCGCAAGGCGCTGGTGACCGAACCGCTGGCCGAGCTGTGCCGGCGCCAGCCGCCGCCGGATCTGGCCGTCGCCATCGGCCCGCCGATCATGATGAAGTTCTGCGCCGAAACCACCCGTCCTTTCAAGGTGCCTACGGTGGTTTCGCTGAACACGATCATGGTGGACGGCACCGGTATGTGCGGCGGCTGCCGGGTCACCGTCGGCGGCGCCACGCGATTCGTCTGCGTGGACGGGCCGGAATTCGACGGGCACCAGGTGGACTTCGACAACATGATGCAGCGTCTGAAGGCCTATCGTCCGCATGAAGATGCCGCGCATGACAAATGCCACCTGGATCTTGCCATCCGTGAAAAGCAGACCCGTTAATCATAATTGACCGACTGTAAAACAATCACATCGGACCGTGACACCAATATGCACCCAGACCCGACCCAATTAGCCGAAACCGCCCGCCGTGAACTGGAAGAAATACTGGCGTCCGACAAGCCCTTGACGCCGAAACAGCGCATGAGCATCACACCCCAGATCATGCCGGCCCAGGACCCGGCCATCCGCCGCGGCAACATCAACGAAGTAGCCCTGGGCTATTCCGCCGAGCAGGCGCGCCTGGAAGCTCAACGCTGCCTGCAATGCAAGAACGCGCCCTGTGTCAGCGGCTGCCCTGTGCGCATCGATATTCCCGGGTTCGTGCAGGCCGTCGCCGACGGCGACTTCCAGCAGGCCATCGACATCATCAAGCGCAACAGCCTGCTGCCGGCCGTCTGCGGACGCGTCTGCCCCCAGGAAACCCAGTGCCAGGCGCCCTGCACCGTCGGCCGCGCCCTGAAAGACGTTGACAAGGCCGTATCCATCGGACGCCTGGAACGGTTTGTGGCGGACTGGGAACGCGTACAGAATAAGACCGAAACACCGGCGGTCAAGCCTGAAACCGGGCACAAGGTCGCCGTCATCGGTAGCGGACCGGCCAGCATCACCGTCGCCGCCGATGTGCGCCGCGCGGGGCATGCCGTGACCATGTTCGAAGCCTTCCACAAGCCCGGCGGCGTTCTGCTCTACGGCATTCCGGAATTCCGCCTGCCTAAAAAAATCGTGCAAATGGAAATCGACACCCTCACGGCCATGGGCGTGAAGATCGTTAATAATTTCGTGGTCGGCCGCACCCGCGGCCTGACCGACCTGCTGGAAAAAGACGGGTTCGAAGCCGTCTTCATCGGCACCGGCGCCGGACTGCCGAAATTCATGAACATTGAAGGCGAAAACCTGGTCGGCGTGTTTTCCGCCAACGAGTACCTGACCCGCGCCAACCTGATGCGCGCCTACGACACCGAACGGGCCGACACCCCGATCTACCGCTCCCGCAAGGTAGCCGTGCTGGGCGGCGGCAATGTGGCGATGGACGCCGCGCGCACCGCCATCCGCCTGGGCGCCGCGGAAGTCCATATTGTTTACCGCCGCACGGAAAAGGAAATGCCGGCGCGCGTCGAGGAAGTGGCCCACGCCAAAGAGGAAGGCGTGATTTTCCATATCCTGGAGAACGCCAAGCGCATTGTCGGCAATGAACACGGACTGGTCACCGGCATGGAATGCCTGCGCTACGAACTGGGCGAACCGGATGACTCCGGCAGGCGCCGGCCGGTGGAGATCAAGGACAGTGAATTCATGATGGAACTCGACACGGTAATCGTGGCCATCGGCAACGATTCCAACCCGCTGATCAACCAGACCACGCCCGATCTCAAGGCCAACAAGTGGGGCAACATCATCGTGGACGACAATGGACTGACTTCATTGCCGCGCGTCTTCGCCGGCGGCGACATCGTACTCGGCGCCGCCACCGTGATCCTGGCCATGGGCGAAGGGCGCCGCGCCGCCGACTCCATCAACAAGCTGCTCGCCAAAGCCTAACGCCATGGCCGGCGTCCATTCCGTCATCAGTGCCGCGGATTCCAATACTCCATATGCGCATGCAGGCGCAGCAGGCCGGTTTCATGGAGGACTTCACACACCAGGCAGACGGAAAACAGCAGCAGCAGCGCCCAGCCGGCGATCCGTAACGCCCGATTATGGAATTTGCGCAACAGGATCACCGCCGGCAGGATACCGAACAGGATGACAATCCCCACCCCGCCCACTACATTCAGTGCCTTGAGAAAAACATCGGGATACACCAGGCTGATCACCAGCGGCGGCCCGAAAGTCAGAACGGCGTTGGCCGTGCGATTGCGTACGCCGCAATGATTCTCAAGCATATCCCGGACGAAGCCCTGCAGTCCCAGGCCGTTGGCCAGATAAGAGGTCACAATCGCCAGCAGGGCAAAGGCCATGGAAAACACGGTGAACAGGCGCGAGCCAATGATGCGCGCCATCGGCACCGTAGCCGGCAGATTCTCATGAAAGGCCGTGAGGATGCCGTTGGGACCGTCATCCATTGTCAGCACTCCGACGCCCACCTGGATCCACAGCATGTTCATCAGGAATCCCAGCAGCATCCCCACCAGCATGACCTTCCATATCCGGCCGAGGTTCCAATCCATATTCCGGCAGACATTGGGAATGACATTGTGAAAGTGGAAAGCCGTCACAATGATCGGCGCCGCCGCCGGCAGGTAATGCCAGTCGCGGTAGGCGAAATGCGTCGAATCGACATGACGCCATGAAATAGACACCAGCAGCAGGAATGACGACAGCATCACCAACATGATCAGAGCGTTGTAACGCAGAATCAGTCTGTTATCCAACAGTGCCAGCGTGGTCAACGCGGCAAAAAACACCAGCAGCAACAACCACTGCCAGTCGGTGGACACGCCCAACAGGTCGCCGATGATCTTGGCGCCGCCGGTCAGATAGGCCGTCAGCAGGCCGTAAAGAATCAGCATGTTGGCCAGGATTGCCACCCAC
>JAIVGW010000128.1 GCA_020201415.1 Lentisphaerota bacterium | reverse complement strand
TCCTGGTGCTGCACCCAGGCGACGCCCAGATCCAGGGTGGCGCCATTACGGAACTTGATGAAGGCATAGGCCCCGTCATCCACATCGAACTTGACGCGGTCACTGCGATCGGATTTACCCCAATTGCCTTCGCCCAGGCCACGCGGCCCGAACAGACTGTAAACCCGGCCGCTGACGGCGGCCGGCTGCCAGTTGCCCATCAGGTGCATGGCCAGATCAAGCATATGCACGCCGATATCCAGCATGCAACCGCCGCCGGCAAGCTTCTTATTGACAAACCAGGTTCCGAAGCGGGGCGAACCGCAACGCCGCATCCAGCAGACCCGGGCATGATATATATCACCCAACTCGCCGCGCTCGACCAGGGCGCGCAGTTCCTGAGCTTCCTTGACGTACCGCCGGTTCATACCGAGCATCAGCAGCTTGCGGCGGCGGCGGGCTACGGCAACCACTTTGCTTGCCTCGCGGTAATTCAGGGTGAAGGGCTTGTCAAGCAGGACGTGCTTGCCGGCCTCCAGGGCGGCAATGGTGACCGGCGCATGCAGACTGTTGGGCAGCGCAATGGCCACGGCATCCAACTCACGGTCCGCCAACAGATCCTGCCAACTTGCGTAAGCGCGGTCCATGCCGAACTCGTCGCGGAGCTGCTCGCGGCGCTCGCGGCTGATATCGGCCACCGCCGCCAGGCGGGCCTCGGGATGTCCGGCAATGTTACGGCAATGGTCCTTGGCAATCTGTCCCGCCCCGATGATTCCGACATTAATACTCATAACAAGCTCCTATCCTGTGTTAAACCGGACTATGATTACCGCGTCCATTTGTTGATGTTTTCAATGCACACCCGCGCGCTTTCCAGCGGCCCCACTTCAAAACTCTCCTGCTCGACGACCACTTCGCGAATTCCCTTTTCCGCCAGCAGGGGGAAAATTTCCGGCCAGGACACTTGCCCCTCGCCCACGGCGGCGGCCGGATTGGTGGCATTGTATTCCTTGATGTGCACCGTCTCCATGCGGTCGGCATAACGGCGCAACAGGAGCGGTATGTCCTGCCCGGCCGCCGCGGCCCAGCCGAGATCCAGTTGCAACAACAAATCAGCAGGCGTGGCCTCGCAAATGCGATCGAATATCGTCACCCCATCCAGCAGCTCAAACTCGCGGGCATGATTATGATAGCCCACACGCATGCCGCAATTCCGGGCGCGCACGCAGGCGGCATTCAACCGCTCCAGCGAACGCTCCAATTCGTCCAAGGGCATGGAGGGCACGATCAGGCGGTCCGTCCCCAGGGCCCGGTTGATTTCCACGGTGTTTTCAAATTGATCCCCTTCCAGCAAAGGCAGACCGGTATGCGAACCAACGCATGATAAACCGCATTCATCCAGCATGCCGCGCAATTCGGCGCCGCTGCGTCCGTAATAACCGGCAAATTCCACCGCGCGATAGCCCATTTCCGCCAACTGCCGCAGGCAGCCGGGCACATCATCCGCAATGATCTTTCGCAACGAATACAATTGTATGCCTACCAACCAATTTCCAGCGCCCATAATTCCTCCGATAATTAATAACTCGCCTTATTTGACAGACGAATACCTATAAATACCTTATTTTTAAAAAATAACAATGCTTTGAATTGACTTTTTTTATGCACTGCGTTGACATTGGCGCATATCCGGCCGTAAATTGATATCGTTCGGGCAGCGGCTGTGGAAATGAAAGTTGCTGGTTCCGGCCTTTTGCGGCCGCCTGGGCATGACCCTGCCGGAGTACCGCAAGCGCCATGGACCGCGCAGTCCGCGGCTGCGGACGGGCGGGCTGAAACCAGCAGGAATTCCGGACTGCGCCAAAAAAATTAATTTTTCCGGTTTTTTGCTTGCGTGACAAAGACAAAAGCGTTACTCTGCGCCGTGAAAAACGTGGGGGAGTAGCTCAATCGGTTAGAGTCCCAGACTGTCGATCTGGTTGTTGCGGGTTCGAGTCCCGTCTCTCCCGCCATTAACGCCTGTTTCAGCACTCATTACAACCCTTAAGTCCCGCCGGAAGCTTCGGCGCGCGGCCAAGCGGGCATAGTGTTCTAATAGATCAGTGGCGATGTAGCTCAGTTGGTAGAGCGGAGGACTCATAAGCCTTAGGTCCGGGGTTCGAATCCCCGCGTCGCCACCATTAACAAGGAGTTTGCGGTGACCAAGGGAATGTCCGAGAGCAACAGTAACAACCACCCGTTAATCAACCAGCTGGTTCAACTGCAGGAACTAATCCTGGTGCGCTCCGAACAGGACGCCGCCATGTTCACCAAGCACACCTCCCAGCTGGACAAATCCATCAGCTCCCTGTGCGCCACACTTCCGGAAGATGTCCGCCAGCTTTTTCAGAAGATTGAAAAGCGCGATATACTGGCCATCGTACCGATTTCCAACAATGTATGTTCCGGCTGCGGCCTGTCGTTGCCGGTCAGCCTGATCTACTCTATCCGGGCCGGAGAAAAACTGTTTCAATGTCCAAATTGCGCGCGCATTCTCTATTACCCGGAAGTGCGTCCGCGCCGTATCAGCCGGCGCGATGCCGGCCGTGCCAGGCCGCGGCGCGCGGGCATTGCGCGTTTCACCTCGCAGTCGCTGATGCTGCCGCAACTGCAGTCCAATGAACGCGACAAGGTCATCGAGGAAATGGCCATGCGACTGGAAACTGAGGGGTTCGTGGATAATGGCGCCAAACTGATTGAAGCGGCGCTGGCGCGAGAAGCGATCATCAACACCTCGGTCGAGCACGGACTGGCGTTTCCCCATGTACGCGGGGTAGAAGGCGGTGGCCTGACGCTGGCGCTGGGCCTGAGCCAGAAAGGTGTCCGGTTTGACACGGCTGGCCGCAGCCTTACGCACATCATCTTCTTTATCGTCATTCCGACCGCCGCCAGCGTGTTCTACCTCAGGCTGCTTTCGGGACTGACC
>JAIVGW010000223.1 GCA_020201415.1 Lentisphaerota bacterium | reverse complement strand
GCGCTGTTCGCAATAGATGTTGGTGCTGGTCACCGGCTCGCTGGTCAGCTGATCGATGACGGCGCCACTGCCGGCATCACAGCCGAAGTTAATAGCCTCCGGTTCCCAGGAGGGTGTAGTCATTGTATGTGCTTTCGGGCTTTTCCTTTACTATCCGGATCGTCAAAAGTTAATGGGCGGATTCTAAAAAGCCAGGCCGCGGTGTCAATTCCGTTTGTATCCGGCCGGTGGGAGTGTCGGCAGAAATATTCAGAACAGCCAAGCCGGGCAATTCGCGGTAGCGGCCCTGATAATCCAGACCGTAGCCCACGATAAATTCGTTCGGCACGGTAAAGCCGACATGGTCCGTAGGGCAGGCTATCACCCGGCGTGCGGGCTTGTCCAGCAGAATACAGGTGCGCAGCTGGGCCGGCCGATCCCTGCGCAACCGCCGCAGACAGAAGTCAAGGGTGTGCCCGGAATCAAGGATATCATCCACCAGCAATACCGGACGGCCGCGGATCTCGGTCTCAATGTCGCTGAGCAATTGCACGCTGCCGCTGGTTTGGGTGCCGGCGCCATAGCTTGCGACGATCATGAAGTCCACCGTCGGCGCCATACCCTGCCGGTGCAGGGCGCGCGCCAGATCGGCCATGAACATGAAGCTGCCCTTGAGCAGACCTACCAGGACGGGCGTCTGCGCGGCAAAGGCCAGGGCGATTTCCCGGGCGAGTTCGGATATCCGGGCCTGCAGATCATCGGCGGAAATCAGCGGCGCGAGCTGTTCGGCGGGTGTTGACGGCATCTCATACCTGGAATTTTTCAGTTTGCTGCTGCAGGCGGGCCGCGGCTTCCTGCAGTTGTGCGGCGACGTCATGAAAGCGTTTCAGCGATGCGGTGGTCTTGCGCGCGCCCTCCCGCAGGATGCCCATGGCCTCGCTGATCTGTTGCGCGCCGGCGGACTGGGCATGCATGCCGTCATTGACGGTGGTGAAGCGCGCGCTGAGGGTCTTGACGCGATCAATGATCTGATCCATGCTGCCGGCTACGGCGCCCACCGTCTGCAGCCCATCATGCACCTCGCGCGTGAATTTGTCGATTTCCATGACGCCGGTGGCGACGGAAGCCTGCATCTCGCCGGCTGTGCGCCGGATGTCCATCGCGGCCACGTCGGTCTGGTCGGCCAGACGGCGTATTTCACGGGCGACCACGGCGAAGCCCAGGCCGTACTCGCCGGCCTTTTCAGCCTCAACGGCGGCATTGAGCGAAAGTAAATTGGTCTGTTCGGCCACCTTGTTGATGGCGGTGACCATGTTGTTGATGCTGACGGTCTTGTCGCTGATATTTGCCAGGCGGCCGGCCATGGCGCCGGCGACTTCCTCCATCCGGCTCATGCCGCCCTGCATGCGTCCGAGATCGCGCTGGCCGAGATCGGCCAGGCGCGCCGCGGCTTCGGCCGCCTGCTGCAGATCCTGCATGGTCTGGGCCAGTTCCTGGCTGGTAGCGGAGATCTGACGGACCGCGGCGGCAATCTCGGTGGAGGACGCGCCGAATTCGTTGATGGTGTCCTCCTGGCGATGCAGGTCGGTCAGCATGCCGTCGGCGGCGCCGACGAGGTGGGCGACGGCGCCCTGCACCTGGCCGACCAAACCGGCCAGCCCGGCAGTCATGTCGCGAAAGGCGGTGGCCAGCAGGCCGATTTCATCGTGGATGCGCGGCGCGGGCACCGCGGTATTCAGGCGCCCGGCGGCGACTTCGGCCGCGCCGCGGGCCAGGGCGGCGATAGGGGCGGTGATGGCTCGCGCCAGCAACAGCACCAATCCCAGCAGGCATCAACCTGGTCCGCCATGTTGATGATGGTGGAGTTCATCACCAAACGGCGGTCGGGATGCGCCAGCAGGCGCCCCTGGCCGGAGATCAGCAGGGCGTGGCCGGAGCGGTAGGGCCGCAACGCCGCGACTATTTCAATCAGGCGGTCCAGGGCAATATCAGCAGTGACCACGCCGTTAAACACGCGCCGGCCTTTGTCTGAGCGGTAAAACGGCTTGGAATAGGTGGTCATGAGCACATTGCCGCCATCCTTGTCAAAGTAAGGTTCGCTCCAGACGCCGGCATTGGCGGTCTGCGGCGCCAGGTACCATTCCATGTTGAAATAATCGTAATGCGTCCCGCCCAGCCAGAGCCCGCGCACGCCGCCCGGCCCGCGAAAAAAGTAGGGAGCGTAGTAATGCGCCGCCGGATCGAATGCTTTGGGCTCGAAGGCAATCGCGCAGCCGAAGACTTCCGGGTTGGCGCTGACGGCATTGCTGGCGTAAGCCTGTAATAATGCCGCGTCGGGCTGTGTCCGTTCCAGCGTGCCGGCCAGGTAATTGGGTATGTGTTCGGTGCCACGGAACACGCCGTCAAGTCGATGCACGGTGGCCAGGGTCAGTTCACGCAGATGGTCTTCGGCCTGGCGCAGGACCAGCCGCCGGGAATTGCTGAAATAATACAGCAGCACCAGCAGCAGAACTCCGGCGGCACAGGTCAGGATTAGACAGCCCAGTCTGAAGGCCAGGCTGTGGATCTTTCCCTTTCCAGGTGGGTTTGGCATCGATCAGCTCTCCACGGTTGAAGCCGTTCCGGATCCCCGTCGGCCGCCGCGGATGCTTATCTCCAGCTGATTGCGGCTGGCGGTGCGCCGATAATTCATGGAATGCGCCAGCTTGCGCACCAGATGAATGCCCAACCCGCCGATCCGCCGGTCCTGCAGTGGCAGATCTGTGTCCGGAGCGGGCGATTCCAGCGGATTGAAAAAGTGGCCGTCATCTTCCAGTAGCAGCTCCACGCCGTCATTTTGCACGGACAAGGTGGCGGTGATCAAGTGGTCGGCATGATCGTCGTAGCCGTACTTGATGATGTTGGAAATCATCTCCTCGAGAGCCAGCACGGCGCCGTATATGGCACCGGGCGGCGTGCCGGCCTCTTCCAGGAATTGCTCGGCATCCGCACACAGCCGGCTGGTTTCCTGCAAATCATTAGTGATAACAAACTGTTTTTTCACGGTGAAGGCGCTCTTCCAGGCTTCCGGCGCGTGGCGCTGGGCGCTTATCACTCAGGCGCACAACTTGACGGCTTCATCGACGGATGCGCAAACCGGCAGGATGTCGGCGAAGCCGGCGATGTCCAGCACTTCGCGCACCTGGTCCGCCGGCGCAGCCAGCAATAGATTGCCCTGTACGGCGCCCAGGTGCTTGGCCAGCGTCAGCAGGACGCGCAGGCCGGCGCTGCTGATATATTCCAGGCCCTGGCAGTCTAAAACCATTTTACGGGCGCCGGCTTCCACCAAGTTCAGCAGGCGCTTTTCAGCATCCGGCGATGAGAGTGAATCCAGGCGGCCGGACAGGCTGACGACTTTGACATGGTCACGATCTGTTTCGGAAATTTGCATGAGCGGACTCCCCTATGGCTTTAGTTTGCGATTATTCCAGGCGCGGGCTGAATGCGAACCAACGCTGGGCAGTCTATCACTGGAAGATTATTTTCACAATTGAAAAATCGTCTTCCAGTGTGTCGGAGCCGTGCAACGCATGCACCTGCTGTATGAGGTCATCGATTTCCGGGCGGTGTTGAGTTGCCGCGGTCTGCATGAATTCCACGAATTCCTGGAAGGTCCACATTGTGTCGTCCTGGCGTGTGATTTCATAAACGCCGTCACTCAGCATGAACAGGCTGTCGCCCGGGGCAATCTGGCAGCTGGCGTTGCGATAGGTTGTACCTGTGTGCTTTTCCATCAGGAAGGCTTCATTCAGGGCCGAGAGTGTCCGGCCGGGATCGTGAAAGTCGGTGTCAGGCAGGGAACGGGCGCGCAGTACGTTCATGGCGGAGATGGAAAGCAGGGCCGCGCCCACTCCGTGTCCGCAAACGTCCAGCAGATAAAAACTGTAGTGCTGTTCGTCCAGTTGATGATAGCCGAAAGCGTCGCCGCCGAGCTGGGCGGAGGGAATGAACCGCCAATTAGCTTGGATCGGGCCCTGTTCCCAAGGAACCGGCAATAGCGATTGGACATAGGCCGCTGCCTCCGCCAGCTCGGCGGCCAGCGCCTGCTGGCTGGCAAGCAGCGCCTGGTGGGCGGCATTGCGCTGTTGCAGGTTGATGTAGCCCCGGGAATGATGGCGGATACGCGCCACCAGTTCCACCACGTCGGGCAGCTTGACCAGATAATCGTTGGCGCCCCGGGCGAAGGCCTCGGCCTTGATCGCCGGTTCCTCGCGGGTGGAGAGCATGATCAGCGGTACATCTTTGGTTGCGGGCTGCGCGCGGTAGTTGTTCACCATGGTCAGCCCGTCAATGCCGGGCATCACCAGATCCTGTAGAATCACGGTGGGCGTGAATTCCAGCGCCTGGCGCATGGCGTCCGCCGGGTCGGAGCAGAAGCGGAAGCGGATGTCGGTCTGCGGCAGCAGCAACCGGCGCACCGCCTCGCCGATCATTGGCTGGTCATCCACCAGCAGGACCCGCACTTCGGATTTTTCAAGATCGACCGGCAGGTTCAGGGTTGTGCTCATGTGTGGTTGCCTCGTGCGGGGGTTGACAAAAGCGACTCGGCGATGGCGTCGAGCGGTAAAATCATTTCCGCGGCCTGGAGTTCGGCGGCGGCGCGTGGCATGCCGTAAACCACGCAGCTGGCGCGGTCCTGGGCTATGGTGCGCCAACCCGCCCGGCGCAGAGCCAGCAGACCGATGCCGCCGTCGCGGCCCATGCCGGTCAGTAATACGGCCGTGCCCGGTGGCCGGCATTGGTGGGCGAGGCTGTCAAAAAACACATCCACGGAGGGACGGTAAAAAGACTGTTCCGGGGCGCTCTGATAGGCCAGGGTGCCGTCAGGACGGTATATCAGGTGGTCGTTGGAGGCAGCCAGTGAGATGGTTCCGGCGGCGGGTGCGGCGCCCGTTTGCGCGGTCAGCACCGGCAGCCGGCAATTACGTCCCAGCCAGGCCGCCAGATCCGGGGCGAATTGGGCGTCGACATGTTGCACCACCACTATCGCCCACGGGAAATCTTTCGGCAGGTCCCGGAAAATCCGTTCCAATGCCGCCGGGCCGCCGGTAGATGCGCCTATGGCCAGCAGCGGTGCGCCGCCACCGGGCAGGGACCCGGATACGTCCGGCGGGGCCGCCGGGCCGGCGGAAGGTTGAAGC
This sequence comes from Lentisphaerota bacterium, assembly GCA_020201415.1. GTDB lineage: Bacteria > Verrucomicrobiota > Kiritimatiellia > JAAZAB01 > JAAZAB01 > JAIVGW01. The sequence continues at coordinate 21,682 of JAIVGW010000223.1, read as the reverse complement.
AGGTGGCTGATCGTTTCCAGTTTGTTGAGCAAGGCTGTGCCGCCCAGCAGTTCACCATCCCGGCCCAGGGCTGGTGTGTTTACGGCATCCAGCGCGCCATGCCCCATGGCTTCGAACACCAGGGCTATGTTGCCGTCCACGGTGGCCGTGACGACCAGGATGGCGCAGGGCGAATCCTGCATGATCCGGCGGGTGGCTTCCACGCCGTCCATCTCCGGCATGACCAGATCCATCAGAATGACGTCCGGAGTGTCCCGGGCGCAGAGTTGCACCGCCTGACGGCCGTCTTCAGCAATCCAGGCCACCGTATGTTCAGGGGCGGATGTAACCACCCGGCGCAGGGCCTCGACTGCCAGGCGCATATCGTTGACAATGGCCACGCGCATAATAATTGATTCCCGCTCAGGCCCTTGTGGCCGGCCGCGGCTCTGTTGGCGGCGCCGGCGCTATGAGGCGTCTTCAATCAACGTTGCCGGCCGCTGCGGCCGGCTGGCCGCTTGGCGCCAGCACCAGGCGGAACCCGACCATGGCATTTTTCTGTTCCGGCCGCGCCCGCCCGCGGTGGTTGACGCGCAGGAACGGTTCTTCGTAATTGTTCCAGCCCGCGCCCCTTAGGGACCGGTAGCGCTGTTCGTCATCAAACCAGTCCCGGCACCATTCCCAGACATTACCGCCGACACCGTAGAGTCCCCAGGCATTACGCCCGCTTTCTTCCACCGGCGCGGCCACGATGAAGCCGTCGTCATGCCCGCGAATGTTGCCGCCCTTTTCAAACAGACGGTACAACAGTCCCAAGCCTTCCTCGCCGCGGTAGTTCCAGTCATCCGGTGGCGGCCAGCGATCGCCCCAGGGATAGCGTTTGGCGCGGCCGCATATGGCAAAGTCCGTCCATTCCCGCTCGCTGGGTAGTCGGAAGGCAAAGCCTGCGGGAATCTGGTCCGCAAAATTGCGGTTAAGCCAGGCCGCGTAATTGTCGGCATCAATCCAGGATACCCGCACCGCCGGCTGTCGGCGGCCATGGACATTGTTTTCATAATAGGGCGCCGGCATGTGCGTCAGGTTGTACCGCCGGTATTGGCCGTTGGTGACTTCATGCCGTCCGACCCACAGGCCCATGGCCTCGATCCAGACCAGTTCCAGGGCTTCCGCCGGATCGTCCAGTTGCAGCCGGAAAATGTCGCCGTGTTCGCGGCGCGGTTGCTGCGCGCCGGCCAAAACCGACGCCAGCAGCCATGTCAGAATCAGGCCGGCCACCGCCGGCCGGGCATGACGGGCAAAAGATAATTTAAACATCTGCCGGGACTCCATCCATCAGGTGAAGAATTGCGGCCGGTCCTGATGCAGTGCGCACCGGCCATGACAGAAGTATTATGCCGCCTGCCGCGTCTCAAGGCAAGCTCCTGTTTTGCGGAGTCAAGGTGATTAGCAGGGCTGCGTCATTCTCGGGCAAGACGGCTCGGTCGGAGACCTCGCCCTACCATTTCATAAGTATCCCGGCGGCTGGCTTCATCCGGGACCGCCAGTTTGATCCTGTCCGACAATTCCGGAAACTCGGTTTGCAGGACTTGGTGCGCCTGTTCGCGCACTATGTCGCCGCCGCGTCCGGAGGTCACCCGGCCCAGCATCAGGATATGCTCCACATCGTAGAATTCGGCGTAATGTGCCAGGGTATAGCCGAACCAGATGCCGATGGTCTCGTAAACTTTGCGGGCGCGCGGGTCATCCTGCTGCATGAGCTGCTGCACATCTTTCAGGCGTTCCGGCAGGGTGCGCGCGGGATCCAGTGCGATGCCGGCGCGTTCAGCCAGCCGGTTGACCGCCACCTGGGAGAAATACAGGGCGCCGCAGCCGCAGTCGCCGGACCACTCATCGGCCGGCGCACCGGGATTGTAGTCCACGGGGGCGAAGGCCAGTTCGTCCAGCCAGCCGACCACATTGCCTTCGCCGTCCACGTAGCCGGCGGCCAGGCTGGAGCCCATGGCAATACCGAGGATGCGGTTGACGCCCAGGGACATCGAGCCGGCCAGGGCCGTCACCTCGCCATCGTTGATCACGTCGAAGGGAATTCCCTGCCAGGCCTTTTGCAACTCGGCAAAAATGCCGCGCACGCGCTTTTCGAATAAATCATGCGGCACGCCGCGGAAGAGCGATGCGATGCGCACGCTGTTGTTGACGTAGATGCCGGCGGCGGAGCCGCCGATGGCGTCCACGCGCGGCATGTGCTTGGCGGCAGTCTGCAGGGTCGCCATGATTTCATCGTAATGGTATTGCGGATCAGTCTGATTCTTCGGATCCCAGATGACTTCTTCGCTGTAAACCGGCTGGCCGTCCACTACGGCGGCCACCTTGCGGTCGCTGGCGCCCAGGTCGAACCCGATCCGGCAGCCGTCCAGGTGGCGGCCCAAAGGCTGAGCTGCCAGACAGGCCGCCGGCGCATCGGCGTATGCCGTAGTTTCCACCGCGAAGGGCCGGCCGTAAACGTCTGACATCAGCCGTGCGTCGAAGGCGCGTGCGCCGGTCTCTGAATAGATTTGGCCCAGGGCCTGCCCCAGTTCCGCCGGACCGCTGACGACCAGGCGCGCCCCGCCGCGTTGCCATAGCAGGAACTTGACGATGCGCTCCACTAGCGGCAGGTTGGCCCGGGCCTGCGGGTGGCCGGCCGGCAGTACCTGCAGATGATGGCCGGAGATCACGCCGTCGGCGCCTTGCACCGACAGAGCCAGCGGCACGCCGCCGGCCTGCCGCACGGCCGCGCGGAATTGACGGTGCGCCAGGACCGGCGGACGGAAATCCTGATCGAGCGGCGGGACCATGGCGGGTTTGATCAACATGTCTTGCATAACGGGCTTCCAAGCTTTCGTATTCTGTGGTTTATCGGCAAATCAGGCAAAAACGGCTACTTCGGCGGATCCACCACGGCACGTATCCGGCGCACCCCGGCGCTGGAGGCCTCTTCCTTGATGATCCGGAACCGGCCCAGCTCGCGCGTATTGGCGACATGCGGACCGCCGCAGACTTCCACGGAAAAATCGCCGATGGTGTAAACCTTGACCTGCTCGCCGTACTTGGCGGAGAACAAGGCCATGGCGTTTTTCTGGCGGGCGGTTTCCAGGTCGGTGATTTCCATATCGATGGGCAGTTCCCGCCCGATCACGTCGTTCACCAGGTCTTCAACTTTTTTCAACTCCTCCGGCGTGACCTTGGCCGGGTGCGAGAAGTCGAACCGCAGGCGGTCGGCGGTGATATTGGAACCCTTCTGCTGGACATGGCCGCCCAGGACCAGTTGCAGGGCGCGGTGCAGCAGGTGTGTGGCGGAATGCAGGCGCGTGGTGGCGTCCGAGTGGTCGGCCAGACCGCCCTTGAAGGCCTTGTCGGCGCCCTGGCGCGAGACTTCCTGGTGCGTCGGACGGTATCCTTCTATCACGCTCCCGGCCAGCGCACCGGTAAACCCTGGTTGCAGTCCCAGTTGCTTGGCATGCCGCACGGCGCGCCGTATCAGACGGCGCAGCACGTAACCCTGCCCCAAATTGCCCGGGACTATGCCCTGTTCGTCGCCGATGATAAACACCGCGCTGCGCAGGTGGTCGGCAATGACACGGAAAGCCCGTGTGGTTGCCTGGTCCTGGTCGAAGGCCCGTCCGCTGGCGGTGGCAATCTGTTCGATCAACGGCTGGAACAGCTCCGTCTCATACACCGAAGTCTTGCCCTGCAGCATGGCCGAAGTGCGCTCCAGGCCCATGCCGGTATCGACATTGTGCTGGCATAACGGAACATAGCTGCCCTGGGCAGTCTTGTTGTACTGCATGAATACGTCGTTCCAGATTTCAAAAAACTTGCCGCAACCGCAGCCCGGACCGCAGGCATCGCCGCAGGCCGGCCGGCCCGTGTCCACGAACATTTCCGTGTCCGGACCGCAGGGACCGGTCTGGCCGGCCGGTCCCCACCAGTTGTCCGCCATGGGCAGGAAGAGCACGTGCGCCTCGGGGATGCCGAGTTTCTTCCAGGTCTTGGCCGATTCCTCGTCCGCCGGCACCTGGTTGTCGCCCTCGAAAACGGTGATATAAAGCTGGTCGGGCCGGAAATCCAGGTAGTCCGCGCCGGTCAGGAACTGATATGACCAGGCAATGGCCTCCTGCTTGAAATAATCGCCCAAAGACCAGTTGCCCAGCATTTCGAAAAAAGTCAGGTGCGAGGCATCGCCCACCGCGTCAATATCGCCGGTGCGTATGCATTTCTGCACATTACACAGGCGCTTGCCCGCCGGGTGCGGCTCGCCCAGCAGAAACGGCACCAGCGGATGCATGCCGGCCGTGGTGAACAGCACCGTGGGATCGTTCTGAGGAATCAGTGACTGGCCGGAAATCAGGGCATGCCCCTGCCGGCGGAAAAACGCCAGAAACATGGCGCGCAATTCATTTGCGGTGAGCGGCTTCATGGTGCATCACTCCGGGGCGGGCGCCAGTTTGGCCTTGATGCGGGCAATCAGATCCTCCTGGATCTCGGGCTTGGACTTCAGGAATTCCACGGCCGCCTCGCGCCCCTGGCCCAATTGTTCGCCGTCCAGCGACAGCCACGATCCGCGTTTTTCCAGGATATCGTGCTGCAGCGCCGCATCGACAATCGAGCCGCACCAGGAGATGCCGACGGCGTACAGGATATCGAATTCGGCTTCCAGAAAGGGCGGGGCGACCTTGTTCTTGACCACCTTGACGCGGGTGCGATTGCCGATCATGCGTCCGGTATTGTCCTTGATGGCGCCGATGCGGCGGATATCCAGGCGCACCGAAGCGTAGAATTTCAAGGCCTTGCCGCCCGGCGTGGTCTCCGGGTTGCCGAACATCACGCCGATTTTTTCCCGCAACTGGTTGGTGAAAATGCAGCAGGTCTTGGACGACGAAATCACCGCGGTCAATTTACGCATGGCCTGTGACATCAGCCTGGCCTGCATGCCCATCTGCGCGTCGCCCATTTCACCGTCGATTTCCGAGCGCGGTGTCAGGGCCGCCACCGAATCGATCACCACCACGTCCATGGCATTGCTGCGGATCAGGGTTTCGGCGATGGTCAGCGCCTCCTCGCCCGAGGATGGCTGGGAAATCAACAGGTCGTCCAGGTTTACGCCGATCTTCTTGGCATAAACCGGATCCATGGCATGTTCCGCGTCGATGAAGGCCGCCATGCCGCCGGTCTTTTGGGCGTTGGCTATGACGTGCAGCACCAATGTGGTTTTGCCGGAAGATTCCGGGCCGTAAACTTCGATGATACGGCCGCGCGGCACGCCGCCCACGCCCAGGGCCAGGTCCAGCGAGAACGAGCCCGTGGAAATTACCGGAACAGCCACCTTGGTGCTGGCATCGCCCAGGCGCATGATGGCGCCTTCGCCGAATTCCTTCTGGATCTGCAAGAGCAGATTGTTGACAACGGTGGTGTTGTCCTTGGGTTCCGCCGTCTTCGCCTGTTGCTTGGCTGCCATAGTACAGCTCCTTTTTCGGTTTTAATAGGTCGTGTTCGCAGAGTCTGCCATAAAACATGACAATAGTCACAAAAAAACGGTTTGAGTTCTGTATTCAGCTGATTGGCGCCGGTCAGGCCGGGGCAGTGTAACCCCCGGGATGCGCCTTATGCCAGGCCCAGGCGGTCCGGACGATGTTTGCCATCGTGCTTTGTTCCGGCTGCCACCCCAGGGCGTCCCGGGCCTTGCTGTAATCCGCCACCAGACGCGGCGGATCGCCCGGCCGCCGCGGCATAACCTTGACGGGAATTGCGTGCCCCGTCACCCGGCGCGCCGTCTCCAAAACTTCCTTCACCGAACAGCCGCTACCGGTTCCCAGATTGAAAGCTCCGTCGGCCTGCTTATCCAGAGCCATGATATGCGCCCGCGCCAGGTCGTGAATATGGATGTAATCGCGGATGCAGGTGCCGTCCGGAGTGGGATAGTCGTCACCGAAAACCTGCAGATGGGGCGTCTGCCCCAGCGCCACCCGCAGCATGTTCGGAATCAGATGGGATTCGGGCGTATGATCCTCGCCGCGCGGGCCGACCGCGCCGCAGGCATTGAAATAGCGCAGAAAAACGGCCTGCCAGCCGTGAACCCCGGCATACCAGCGGAACATGCGTTCGCACATCAGCTTTGAATCGCCATAGGGGTTCGTGGGCGCCTGGGGTGTCTCCTCCGTGATCGGCATGGAGGTTGGCTCGCCATAGGTGGCGCAGGTGGAGGAAAACACCAGGCGGCGCACCTTGGCTTTGCGCATGGCCTCCGCCAGATGGACTGCGCCACCGGTATTGTTGGTGAAATACAGTTCGGGTTGGGCCATGGATTCGCCCACCAGGGCGTAGGCGGCGAAATGCATGACGGCCGCGGGACGGCAATCAATCAGGGCCTGTTCAATGTCGGAAGCCCGGCGCAGGTCGCCTTCGATGAATTGGGCGCGCTGATCGAGCGCCGCGCGGTGTCCGCGTTCCAGGTTGTCGAATACCACCACTTCCCATCCGGCGTCCAGCAACATGGACGCGGCAACACTGCCGATGTAACCGGCTCCGCCGGTAACAAAAACTTTCATGCCACAATATAAAGGTAGATGATTCAGCCGGCATCCTGAAGAACCGGCAAACTGGTTAAAACACAACCGCCATCATACCAGCTGAGGGTCGGCATTCCAATTTTTTTAATTCTTAATCTGCTTTTGCGCTTCCCGCACCCAAAGACTGTGCGGATAGCGTTCAATGATGGCTTGAAAATAACGCTTGGCCTCGGCCGGTTTTTGCAAGCCCGATTTGTCATGGCTATATGCCAGCATGAACAGGGCATCAAGATCCTGATCCTCATTCTGCAAAATTTTCACGGCTTTTGCATAATCACCAAACAGAAAGGCATAGCGCGCCTGTATTCTGGGTGAATGACTGGAAAGCGCTTTTTCAATTTCTTCGGTGAATATATGGTCTTCCACCCAGTTGGCGCTGGGAGTATTAAGCAATGGCGCTTTTTCCAGGTCGATCAAGTTTCGATATATTTAGACCAAATCCCCGGTAATTATTTATGCAGTGTGACATATTTCATTTTGTAATCCAAGCCCTTTAGCGCCCCGCCCAGCAATGCTCATTTTGGCACTTGCGGCTCACCGGGACGGTTCGCCCTACCCGGTAATGAGCCAAAGAAACGCTGAAATATGGTAGAAGGGCGAAGCCTCCGGCTGAGCCGCCGCAATGGAAAATTAATGCCATAATGAGCATGGCTGCGTCCCCCCCTGCCAGTGCCTCTGCGCAAGCTTATTTCCTGTTTTCCATGGGATGACAGTGACATTGATTATTTTTAACATTGAGCTTGTAAAATTCCTAAAATATTGCCAAGGTCAACCCTGAGCACAAGCGCTGCAAGTCGCTTACGTCGCAGCCAGTACGGTGACCTGTTCATCAAGAGTAAAAACTTGACTAACAGGCCATGTTAATGCACAGCCGATTGGAGGGAATGGTCATGAATATGCGCCAACGTCAGTTTAACCGGGCACATTGTTGTCCGGTTGTCCATGGGCTTATATTGATGTGTTGCATCATGCCGCTGGCGGGCATGACGAGAGCTCAGACCCTCGAACGCGCGCCGCTCAATCCGGAATTCCAACAATTCCAGGAACAATATCAGGAGGGGACACTCAGCATGCGCACCGCCGACGGGCACGGGCTGGGCTATATACCCCCGCCCTATAAATTGCCTGCTCCGGCCGCGGAATGGACGGAATCGCGGGAGCTGCCCCGCGCGCTGCCCGCCAGTTATGACCTGCGCAATTACAATAAACTTACCCCCGTAAAAGACCAGGGATCGGAAGGCAATTGCTGGGCTTTTGCCACATACAGTTCGATGGAATCGTGTCTGTTGACCGGGGAAACGTGGGATTTTTCAGAAAACAACCTGGCCAATTTACACGGGTACACCAATCGGCCTTATGGAACCGGAGGCAACGCTTTCATGTCGCTCGCCTACCTGAGCCGCTGGAGTGGGCCGGTGAACGAAGCCGATGATCCGTATTCCAACGGAGCGGATGGCAGTCCCACGGGTTTGTCGGTTCGGAAACACGTTCAGAGGGCGCAATTTATTCCCGATCGCACCTCGTCCACCGATAACGATGCGATCAAGCAGGCCATCATGACTTACGGGGCCTTGTATTCCACATTCTGCTGGATCGACGGTCCCAGTTATTGGAACGATACCACCGGCGCGTTTTATAACGACACCGCAGTGAACGCCAACCATGCGATTGCCATTATAGGATGGGACGATAATTACAGCCGCAACAACTTCAATTCAACTCCGCCCGGTGACGGGGCCTTCCTGATCAAAAACAGTTGGGGCCCCTCCTGGGGGAATGCCGGCTGCTTATGGATTTCGTATTATGACGCCAAGATCGGCAAGGATAATGTCATGTTTCACGGCGTGGAATCCACCTCCAATTATGCATCCGTATATCAGTATGACACCCTGGGGTTTCATGGAGGATACGGTTATGGTGGAACGACGGCTTGGGGCGCCAATATCTTCACCAAAGCCTCCGGCACCATCCAGGCCGTCAGCTTTTACGCTCTGGCCGCCGGCACCAGTTATGAAATCCGGATTTACACAGGCGGCTCCGCCGGCAACCCGATCAGCGGGACCTTGAGCGCCACGCAGAGCGGTACTGTCAACTATGCCGGGTATTACACGGTCACCCTGAATTCCCCCGTGTCGTTTGCCACGCGTTTTTCCGTGGTCGTCAAATGGACCACGCCCGGGAGCAGCGAAACCATACCGGCTGAAGACTGGCGCGGTGCGGGCTCCACTGCTGCAGTCGGGGAAAGTTATATCAGCCCGGATGGCATTTCCTGGCATGAAGCTAAAAACCCCTATACGGATCTGCCTTTCAATGTTTGCATCAAGGCGTTCGGCACGGGGGGCAGCGGGCCGCCGCCGCCCCCGCCGCCGCCGCCAGTGGTGGCCGGTTGGCCTCTGCTGACGGATTACGATGGCGACGGCCGGGCCGATCCGGTGATCTACCGGGCCGATGGCTCTTTCAGGTTGCTGTTGTCCAGTCGGGGTTATGGTTACTACAGATTCAACTCAATCTATGGCGGCCAGTGCGTTCCCCAGCCGGGTGATTTCGATGGCGATCGTTATGCGGATCCCGCGGTGCTGGATCCCACCACCAGCTACTGGCGTTTTTACAGTTCCCGGCGCGGTTACGACCGTTATTATATCAATCTGAAGTGGTACAAGGCCGGCGCCACGCCGATTATCGGTGATTTTGACGGGGATGGCAAAGCCGATCCGACCTACGTCGAGCCCAGTGGAGCATGGTACGTGCTGTCATCCGGGCTGAATTATGCTTCTTACTACTCCATGCAATGGGGCAATTCCAGCTACACCCCGACCTGCGGCGATATTGATGGCGACGGCCGGGCCGATCCGATGCTTTACCATGAGCCATCCGGATACTGGTTTTTCCTGCTGTCGCGTTACGATTACAACCAAACGTATATGTGGTTCGGCGGCCCGGGCTATGTGCCGGTACCCGGCGATTTCGATGGCGACCGGCTGGCAGAACTGGCCGTCTATCATTCCGCTTCGGGGACTTGGTATATTCTGTTATCCGGCAGTGGGTATCAGCAATACATCTATGCCACATGGGATGGTAGCGCTCTTTGACGTCTGCGCGACGGCGGCCTGGATTCTTGGCGGTGTCCGTCGTAGCCGTTGGGCGCAGTCGGATTGTGGCCGCAGGCCGCCTTGTTGCCTCATTCGGGGTAGGGCTCGGGAGGTGCCATCAGGATGCCGTAATGGGCCGGCGGCGCATACTGGGCGCAGCGCTCGGCATGGCGCTGCCATAATCCCGCGACCAAAACCAGCAGGGCCGCGCCAGCGATCAGGGCACAAGCCAGCAGGCGCAGTTGCGGGGTGGCGTAATGATGACGCAGCTGCAACAGCATGCCCCGCAGGCTGCTGCGGCGTGATGTCAAGTTGCGGATGAATGGGCCGATCCGATCCCGGACGGCGTGCCAGCGGGCGGTAAAATCACATTGCGGCAAGAGGGCGCGCCAGTTGATGGGCGATACCTTTTCCGGAACGCACGGTGGCGGTGGTGCGGCAGGGTTTGATGCTGGCGGCGGGGCCGATAGCGGCGCCTGCGTTTGAGCTGTGGGCGTTCCCGGTATGTCCACCGGCGGCGCTGCGGGTGCAGCAGCAGCCAGCGGCGGACGCCCGACCCGGTTGCCGGCATTTGGAGCTTCATTGTAAAGCTGCAGCAGCGGGCCCGGATCGAGACCCACATGTTCGGCGTAAAGCTTGATGAAGCCCTTGGCGTAAACCGGCGCGATCAGATCGTTGAACCGGTCAGTTTCAATGGCGTTCACAAAACTTTTTTTGGCCTTGATGGCGGTGGCGACATCCGCCACGGAAAAGTTACTGCATTCCCGGGCCGCTTTAAGGGTTTGACCAATGGATTCCATCAGAGATTTTCTTTTTCCAGGCTGCCGTCTTCAGTCATGGGATTATCATCAGCCTGCAAGTCCAGGTCAATCAAAATCTCGCGCGGATCGGAGCCGCGGGCGGGGCCGACGATGCCGCGTTCCTCCAGCACGTCCATCAAGCGGCCGGCGCGATTGTAGCCGATCTTCAGGCGGCGTTGCAACAGCGACACCGAGGCGCGCCGCGTTTCGCGGATGATGTTGGTGGCGGCCTCAAGCAGTTCGTTGTCGGCGCCGTTATCATCGATATTAAGTGTGCCCTGCTTTTCTTCCACGCCTTCGGCAATGGCAATTTCATATGTCGGCGCCAGTTCCTGCTCCTTGATGTAGCCGACGATGGAGTGGATGTCCTCGTCGGTGGTCATGGCGCCCTGGGCGCGGATCAGCTTGCTGCTGCCCGGCGGCAGGAAGAGCATGTCGCCGCGTCCCAGCAGCTTGTCGGCGCCGCTGGTGTCGAGAATGGTGCGGCTGTCAACTTTCTGCGCGACCTGGAACGAGATGCGCGCGGGGAAATTGGCCTTGATGGTGCCGGTGATGACGTTGACCGAAGGCCGCTGCGTGGCCAGAATCATGTGGATGCCCACGGCGCGTGATAGCTGCGCCAGGCGGGCGATGGAACTCTCGATTTCGGCCTGGGCGACCATCATCAGGTCTGCCAGTTCGTCGATAACTATGACAATGTAGGGCACATGCGGCGGGAAGGGCTCGTCGCCCTCGCCCGCGATGGGCGGATTGGGCGCCTGCATGCGTTGGTTATAGGCCGCAATGTTGCGCACCCCGGCGCGGGCGAAGAGCTTGTAGCGGTTGCCCATTTCATTGATGGCCCAGCGTAGGCCGAAGACCACCTTCTTGGGGTCGGTGATCACGGGCGTGGCCAGGTGTGGAATATCCTTGTAGGACGAGAATTCCACTATTTTCGGATCCACCAGGATCATCCGCAGTTCCTCCGGCGTGCGCGACATCAGCATGCCGGCCAGCACGCTGTTCATGCAGACGGTTTTGCCCGACCCGGTGGCGCCGGCGATCAGCAGGTGCGGCATGGCCGCCAGGTCGGCCACCAGGTCGTTGCCGCCCACGTCTTTGCCCAGTACCAAGGGGATGGCAGCATGTGATTTTTTCCACACCTCCCCTTCCAGGATTTCGCGAAGGTAAACCTTGGTGGTGGTGGAATTGGGCACTTCTATGCCGACCACGCCCTTGCCGGGGATGGGCGCCTGGACGCGTACGCTGGTGGCCTTCAGCATCAGCGCGAGATTGTTCTGCAATTGTACGATGCGTTCAACGCGCACGCCGGGCGCCGGCAACAGTTCGTAACTGGTGACCACCGGACCCTGTTCGATGTTGGCGACTTCACATTCGATGCCGAATTCCGCCAGCGTCTCCTTAAGGATCCGCGCGGTGGTGTGGTAGTCGCCGCTGATCTGGCGCTCGCTGGCAGGAGCGACCGGCTGCAGCAGTTTGATGGGCGGCAGCTTGTAAGGCATGGCTGGATTGACGAACCGCGGCGGCGGCTCGATGGGCGGCGCGGGTGGCGGCGCGGGTGCGGGGGGTTGCTTGGGTTCCGCGCGCACAGGCGGTGGAGCAGGCGCGGGCGGCGGGGCCTGCCGGCGCTTGCGCTGCAATTCCTTTTCCAGATTTTCACGTTGCCGGGCCAGATCGCGTGCTTCACGTGCCAGTATTTCCAGACGCGACCGGCGCGCCGCGCGGGCGGCCTGCAGCAGGGAGACGCCCCGCACCATTACGGCTAGCAGCCGTTGGAAGGCGGCGACGATCGGTTCGCGGCCGATAAACATCAGGATGCTGGCGCTCAGCAGACCGGCCAACAGCACTGTGGCGCCGGCGCGGCCCAGCAGCGCGGCCAGCAGCTTGTCGGCCAGCAGCCACCCGGCCAGTCCGCCGGCCAGTCCGAAGATGTTCAGGTGGTCGCATAAATCAGCCGCCCAGTCGGGATACAGGGTGGTCAGGGCCGAGGCAAACAAGACAAAGAACAGGCTCCACAGGCAGTGGGGCCAGAAACGCTGGCGCGGATAGGCCAGTAGCATGATGCCCAGCAGCGCCGTGGTGAAAGGTATCAGGAAGGCGCTCAGGCCGACGGCCGTCAAAGCGACAAAGGCGAACCAGGCGCCCGCCGGACCGATGAAATTCCGCAGCGGGTCGTTGGGCGGCGCCCGTAACAGGCTGATATCGGCCCAGTCGTAGGAGATCAGTGCCAGCAGCATCAGGAGTGCCGCGGTCAAGATGACGATGCCCCATAGTTCACGGGTGCCGGTGGGGCGCGTTGTTTTCTTTTCCGCCATCAGTGCTCCTGCGATTGTTGGGAGGGTTGATTGATGACAATGTGCACGGCAGGCGGATCCACTGCGACCGTCACCGGTGTGCCGGGCGGCAAGTGGACGCGTACTGGCAGTTCGTAAGTCAGGGAAGGATCCAGCCCGGCGCAGTCCACGAAGGCGCGCGGCTTCAATTGCTGGAGGTTCTTCAGGGTTTCGGAACGCCCGGTCAGGGTGATATTGACACGGGCAGGAGTCAGCATCGTCTGCGCGGCCAGCCCCGACTCCACCAGGGCCAGCACCGGTACATCTTTCCAGACATGGCTGTCGGTCTGCTGGACGATGGTGATTTCCACATGTACCTCCGGAGGATCAATGTGGGGCGTCCAGACATTGCTGGGGGGCAGGACCCGGCAGCGCTTCTTGAAAGAGGTCTGGCGTCCTTCCAGATCCACAGTTTCGGTGTAGAGCAGGTCGGTCTGCGCCAGTTGCCGTTCCGGGCCGCGCAGCAGGACGATGGCCGGGTCACAGGTCAGGGATTCCACGTCGCCGGCCAAAGGCCGGCCGGTGACTTGCGCCTTGACGGGCACCTTTTTCTGTGCTTCCCGATCCAGGGTGATCTGGAGCCTTTCAGGCGTGAGCCGCTGGACGCGCAGTCCGCGCGATCCGATGATGTTCTGTGGTGAGAGCGTGATGGATTCCGTCGGCTCGGATCGGGATGTGTCGATGCAGTATTTGGCCGATCTTCATACACGCTCCTTCGCGGCTGCTGAGCGGGATAATTTTTTGCGCCATTTTTGCCAGCGGTGCAGCGCTGGCGGCGGCCGCGACAGCACGCCGGTGAGCAGGCGCTGCAGTTTTTCCGGTTCCAGGTTCTGCAGCAGGTGGCCTTCCCGGCTGAGCGAAATCCCGCCACTCTCCTCGGAAACCACCACCACCACCGCGTCGGTCTCCTCGGTCAGGCCCACCGCCGCCCGGTGTCTGGTGCCCAGCATGTTGCTGAATTCCTCGCGCATGGACAGGGGGAACACGCAGCGGGCGGCGGACAGCCGGCTGCCGCTGATGATCACGCCGCCGTCATGCAGCGGGGTGTAGGGGAAGAAGATGCTGGCCAGGATTTCGGTGGAAATGCGGCAGTCAACGGCCACGCCGGTTTCCATGATGGCGCGCATGCCAATAGCTCTTTCCACGGCAATCAGGGCGCCGATCTTGCGCCGGGACAGGATGGTAGCCGCCTCTACGATGCTGTCAATCACGTCCCGGTCCTCGACCGCGCCGGTAAAAAAATGCTGTTTGCCGAGTTCGGCCAGCACGCGCCTTATTTCCGGCTGAAAAAGCACCAGAAAGGCTACGGCCAGATAAACGGAAAACCGGCCCAGCAGCCAGTTAAGGGCGTCGAGGTGCAGGAAGCGTGTGACTACGATCATGGTGATGAAGATCATGCCGAAGCCGGTCAAGGCCGGCGCGCCGCGCGTGCCGCGGAAGAAATACAATGCGTAATAGAACAGGAACGTCAGACAGGCAATCTCGATCCAGCCGCTTCCGTCCGGAAATATCAGGCGATTGAACGGGTTCATGTCGGTTCCGGCGCCTCCCGTAAGGATTGTACCACGCGCAGTGCGTCCGCGGCCGCGGCGACATCATGCACACGCAGAATGCGGGCGCCGGCGAGGATCGCCCAGGTCAGGGCCGCGGTGGTGGCCGCCTGACGTTCCTGGATGTCCCGGCCGGTGATTTCGCCCAGGAAGCGCTTGCGCGACAGGCCGATCAGCAGCGGGCGGCCGATGGCGGCGAATTCCGGCAGGCGCCGCAGCAGTTGCAGATTATGGGCGGTGGTCTTGCCGAAGCCGATGCCGGGATCCAGGGCCAGGGCGGTTTCGGCGATGCCGGCGGCTGTGACGGCATCCCGCCGCTCGCGAAGGTATGCCAGCACCTCGCTGACCACGTCGTCATAAGTCGGGTTGTGCTGCATGTTGGCCGGTTGCCCGCGCATGTGCATCAGGATTACGCCCGCGCCACTGCTGCGCGCCACGCCGATCATGGCTTGATCGGCCGTCAGGGCGGAGATGTCGTTGATGATGTGCGCGCCCGCTTCCAGCGCGCCGGCGGCCACCGGCGCCTTGGCGGTGTCGATGGAAATCAATACATCGGTCCGGCGGGCCAGTTCCCGGATCACCGGCTGGGTTCGCGCTGTTTCCTCATCGGCAGACACGGGCTGCGCGCCGGGCCGGGATGATTCGCCGCCGATGTCGATGATGTCCGCGCCATCCTGGAACATCCGCAAACCATGCGCCACAGCGGTTTCGGGGTCGGCAAACCTTCCGCCGTCAGAAAACGAGTCAGGGGTGACGTTGAGAATGCCCATGATGAGCGGACGGTCGGCGATGGGCGGACGGCGTTGTCCGCAATGCCATTCCAGACTCGCGCCGGCCACAGCCGGAGGCGGCGGGATGCCTGAACTGGAAATGCTGCCGGTCATGCTTGCGTTGTGACCTCCCTGGCCGGTTCCCGGGCCTGCTCCCCGTCCGGGTCTGGTTGCCCGGCCGGTACCGCGGCATCGGCTGCCGGCTGTCCGTGGGTCTCTTGCTCCTGCTGCTCCTTTGCCTGCTTTTCTTTTTCCTGCTGTTCTTTTTCCAGGAGCTCGGTGGAAACTAGGCGGCCGTGCTTGATCAGGTCTTCCACATCCTGTCCGTCCAGGGTTTCGCGTTCCAGCAGTTGTTGGGCGATCAGGTCCAGCTTGTCACGGTGCTGGTTGATAATATCCGTGGCGCGCTGGAAGGCCTCACGCAAAAGCTGGTTAACTTCGTGGTCAATCTTGCGTGCCGTGTCCTCGCTGAAATCCTGCGAGCGTGAAACCTGTCCCAGTTCGTCGCTCATGCCCCAGTTGCAGACCATCATCCGCGCCAGGTGGGTGGCCTGCTTGAGGTCGTTGCCCGCGCCGGTGGTGATGTCGTCAAAAACCAGCTTTTCCGCGGCCCGCCCGCCCATCATCCCCGCCAGCATGCCGCGCAACTTAACCAGGCTTTCGGTAAAACGGTCCTTCTCAGGCAGTTGCATGGTGGCGCCCAGGTAGGCCGTGCCGCGCGGGATGATGGTGAGTTTGTGCAACGGCTCACTCTTTTCCACCATCTTCAGCACCAGGGCGTGTCCGGATTCGTGATAGGCGGTAAGGCGTTTGTCATCCTCGTCCAGTACACGGCCGCGCCGCTCACGGCCCCAGCGCACCTTGTCGCGCGCCTCTTCCAGGTCGCGCATGTCCACTGCCTGCTTGGCCTGGCGCGATGCCAGCAGTGCGGCTTCGTTGATCAGGTTGGCCAGGTCGGCGCCCGAGAAGCCGGAAGTGCCACGGGCAATGCGTTGGAGGTCAACTGCGGGTGCCAGCACGATTTTCTTGGCGTGCAGGCTCAGGATTTCCTCGCGTCCTTCCAGCACCGGCAGGTCGACGACAATCTGGCGGTCGAACCGGCCGGGCCGCAACAGGGCCGGATCGAGCACATCCGAACGATTGGTGGCGGCTATGATGATCACACCGTCCTGAGTCTCGAACCCGTCCATTTCCACCAGCAGCGCGTTCAGCGTCTGCTCGCGTTCATCGTGGCCACCGCCGATTCCGCTGAACCGGCTGCGGCCAACGGCATCGATTTCATCGATAAAAACGATGCAGGGAGCGTTCTTCTTGGCCTGCTCAAACATGTCGCGCACACGCGAGGCGCCCACGCCCACGAACATTTCCACGAAGTCCGAGCCGCTGATGCTGAAGAAAGGCACATCGGCCTCGCCGGCGATGGCCTTGGCCAGAAGCGTTTTGCCCGTGCCCGGCGCGCCCATCAGCAGGATGCCCTTGGGCATGCGACCGCCCAGGTTCTGGAAGCGTTTCGGATCCTTCAAGAATTCCACGATTTCCTGGACGTCTTCCTTGGCCTCATTTACGCCGGCTACATCGTTGAAAGTTATTTTGTTGTTCTCGCGGGCCAGCAGCCGCGCCCGGCTTTTGCCGAAACTCATGGCCCCTTGTCCCATCGAGCGGATCTGGCGCACAAACAGCAGATAAAGCAAGCCCAGCACGAAAAGAAACGGCAGCGCGCCCTGTAGAATCTGCCAGAGATCAATCCGCTGGCGGTGGAAGGAAAACGGCACACCGTTTTCCTTCAGCCAGGCCGGCAGGCCGTCGGTGACCACAATGTCCACCCGGAACTGGCTGTGCTCGCCCGGCGTGGTGGTCTCGCCGCGGATATATTGCGCGCCGGAAACCTCCGTGACAATTTTGCAGGACTTGATCTGGTTGTTTTCCACCAACTGCACGAAATCAGGGTTGTAGGAAAGAATGTCAACCTGTTCCTTGCCGTTCTTGAACATGTTGAACAGCAACAGGAAAGATGTAAGCAGCAGCAGCCACATCCCCAGAGTGCGCAACGAATTGTTTTTCGGGAACTTGTCCGGCTTCTTAGTGGGTTTGACGGGTGTTTTTTCCATGATGTATCATCGGCTCAACTGTTTAAAAACATACTATAGCACAGGTAGCCCGCGGTTGGCAATCCGCCATTTGCAGACTTTTACACTACTACGATTTGGATCCGGTATTGATTTTTTTTTTGACGCTTATGTCAGGTTGTACTATGGTGTGGGGACAGTTACTGTTCTGAAATACAACATCGGGGAATTGCCCATGCCTAAATCATCTTCCCGCAGCGTTTACAAGCGTGTGCTGCTGAAATTAAGCGGCGAGGCGATGCAGGCGCCGGATAAGAAATATAATATCGATCCCGACGTGCTGGTCAACGTGGCCCGCCGCATCAAGACGGTGGAAAAACTCGGCGCGCAACTGGCGATCGTCATTGGCGGCGGTAATATTTTTCGCGGCGGCAGCGGCCAGGCCCACGGCATAGACCGCAATACCGGCGACAATATGGGCATGATGGCCACGGTAATCAACGCTCTGGCGTTGCAGGATGCCTTGGAAAAACAGGGTGTGGATACCAGGGTGCAGACGGCCATCGAAATGAAGCAGATCGCCGAACCCTTCATCCGCCGCCGCGCCGTGCGCCATCTGGAAAAGGGGCGCGTGGTGATCTTCGCCGGCGGGACGGGCAATCCCTATTTTACCACCGACAGCGCCGCCGCCCTGCGGGCCAATGAAATCGGCGCCGATGTATTGCTCAAGGCCACCAAGGTGGACGGGGTCTATACCGATGACCCCATGAAAAACTCCGACGCGCGCCGTTACACGGCCATTTCCTTCCGCCGCGCCCTGGCGGACGGGCTGAAGGTTATGGATGCCGCGGCTTTTTCACTCTGCATGGAAAACGATATACCCATCGTGGTGTTCAATTTTTTCAAGTCGGGCAACATCTCCAGTGTGCTGCAGGGGCGCAAGGTGGGCACGCTGGTGCACAATGGCTGAGGTGAATCCGGTTGAGCCGGTTGACGCCGTCCGGTTCGGCCAGTAAAGGAGAGTCGTCATGGATATGGATGATGTACTGTTGGAGACCGACGACAAGATGACCAAGTCGCTGGAGTTCCTGCGGCAACAGTTTGCCGGGCTGCGCACGGGCAAGGCTTCGACCAGCCTGGTGGAGAACCTCTCGGTGAGCTATTACGGCTCGACCGTACGGTTGCGCGAGCTGGCCAACATCACTACGCCCGAGGCGCGCCTGGTCATCATCAATGCCTACGATCCCTCCGCCCTGGGCGCCATTGAAAAGGCCGTGATCGCCGCCAATCTGGGCGTGACTCCGCTCAACGACGGCCGGGTGATCCGCATTCCGATCCCGGAACTGAGCGAAGAGCGGCGCCGGGAAATGATCAAGGTGGCCAAGCAGATGACCGAAAAGGCGCGCGTGGCGGTGCGCAGCGTCCGCCAGGAAGCAAACGAGCGGGTGAAGGCTTTGCAGAAGGAAAGCACAATCACCGAGGACGACAAGAAGCGCGGCCTGGATGAAATCCAGAAGCAGACGGACGCCTGCATTGCCCGGATGGATCAGTTGCTGGAGGCTAAGGAACAGGAAATGTTGACTTTTTAGCGTGAATAAAGCAGCCTGCAACTATACGGCAAGACCGACCTGAGGGCCGGCAACATTTTTTGTTGACCGAAACATAAATAAGGCCGATAATTAGAAATATTAAAAAGCTGTATGAATTCAGGAGGGGATGCTGATGACCGATCAGGGTTCCAATAATCAGGAAGCGGCGGGAGACGCCCTTAAAAAACAGACGGCGCGGATATCGCTGGAGCATGTTATGTCATCCGGGACTGATGAATCCAAGGTGGCGAATGCCCCCAGCGCCGCAGCGAAGGACTTGCCGCCGGCTGGGCCGGCCAAGACCATTCGTCTGAAGAAGCCGGCCACCGGGCCTCTGTTCGTCAAGCCCGCCGCGCCCGCTACGCCGGCCCGTCCGTCGGCCCCCAAGGACCCCAAGTCCACGACCACGGTTTTGCGCGAGATGTCGGATGCCGACGCCGCTCCGACCGTCAAGAAGGAGACTTCGCGGATTGTGCTGCGCACTGCCCCGCATCCGCCTGCGCCGCCGGCGGACGAGGAAGCGGTTGATCTCAAGGGGTCAACTTCGCCCATTACCGGGATTCCGCTTTCACCCAGCGGTATGCCTCAGACCATCCGCTTGAAGCGGCCGTCGACCGCCAAACTGGCGGTCAATCCGGGCGATTTGTCCACAGCCGCCACCAAGGCCCGGCCGGCGGCGCCGGCCACTGCCAGGATGACCGCTGCGCCGACCGTGGCCCGGACCGCCGCGCCGGCCACGTCTAGAATAAGCCCGTCCGCCCGCCCGTCCGCCTCCATGAAATCGGAGACTTCACGCATCATGCTCGATGATTTGGCTCCGGCGCGTTCCGGTGATGCGCGCCACGCCACGGCCCCCATCGCGGGGACACCCAACCAGCCGCCCCAGACTATCCGCCTGAAACGGCCTTCCAATGCCCTGACGATCAATGATGACTCAGAGGAAGCGGTTGACGTTAAGTCTCAGACCGCCAAGATTGATCTGCCCCAGCAGAGTGACGAAACCAACATTACCCAGCGCAAGACTATCAAGATCAAGCGCACCGAGCGCAATGTCGCCCCCCGCACCTTGGTGTTGAAACGTCCCGACAAGACTGCGCAGGACGCCGGCCAGCCGGCCGGAACGCCTGCGGACGTGCCCGGGGCGGAAGAGGCCGCCGCGGCCCCGGTTGTCGGATGGCCCTTCGCTTGTGTTGCCGCCGCCGCTCTGGTCTGCGCGGTCGGTCTGGCCTACCTGCTGGCCGCCCAGGCCATGGGCCCGGAAGTGGCTCTGCCGGTGCCGGCAAGCCTTATGTGAAAACTTAACATCGATTAATCATGGAGGAAATCATGGCTGACGGAAATATTGTGCACCTTTCACAGGACAACTGGCAGGAAGAAGTGGTGAATGCGTCCGTGCCCGTGCTGGTGGATTTCTGGGCGGAATGGTGCGGACCCTGTCGCATGATCGCTCCGGTCCTGCAGGAAGTGGCCGACGAAACCGCCGGCCGGCTCAAGGTCGCCAAGGTCAACATCGATGAGAGCCAGGAACTGGCCGGCCAATACCATGTGCGCGTCACCGGCTGCCGGCCAGGTTGTTTGCGGCGTTTTCCAGCGTTGCAGGCATCCGCAATCAATCAATTTTTAGATAACGAAAAAGAGGAGCAGCAATGAGTGTTAATCCGCCACCCAGCGACTTGAAATACACTAAAACCCATGAGTGGGTCCGCCTGCATGACCAGATGGTGGAAATCGGTATTACGGACTTTGCTCAGCACCAGCTTTCGGACATTACGTATGTTGATCTACCGGAACTGCACAATAGATTTGAAGCGGGCGAGGAAGTGGTGGTGGTGGAGTCCATCAAGGCCGCTTCGGACATCTATGCGCCGGTGTCGGGCGAGATAATTGAAGTCAACGAGCAGCTGGCAAATGCGCCGGACCTGGTTAATAACGACCCTTATGGCAAAGGCTGGCTCTTCCGTATGAAGCCTGATGCCTGTGGCGATGTGGCCGGCCTGATGTCGGCCGACGAATATGCCGCGACTCTGCCGCAGGAGTGAAAGGCCGGTATTGCGGCAATGTTTTTAGCTAACTTTAATTAATTTGGGAAATCATGGCTACTTGGTACCAAAAAGGCGGGCCGGACCTCGAAATCGGCTCGGAAGATTTGGCGCAATGCCTGGACGCGGTCATTGCCGCCCTGCCGTCCGGCGCCCGCAAAATCCTGTTGATTCCGCCGGACTTCTCCCGGTTCCATTCCGGCGCCGGTGAAATCTGTACTCTGCTTTATAACCGGCTGCATGAGCGGGCCGCGGTGGAACTCCTGCCGGCCCTCGGTACGCATCGTCCGATGAGTACGGAGGAAATGAACACCATGTTTCCCGGCGTGCCGCATGACCGCATCCTGGTGCATGACTGGCGCGCTGGCGTGACGCTGCTGGGTGAAATGCCCGGGCAACGCCTGGCGGAACTCAGCGGTGGCAAGGTGGACTACAAGGTGCGCGTGGAAGTCGATCGGATCGTGGCCAAGGGCGGGTATGATGCCATCATCTCCGTGGGCCAGATCGTGCCGCATGAGGTGATCGGTATGGCCGGCGGCAACAAGAACATACTGGTTGGCGCCGGCGGCCCCGACATCATCAATAAGAGCCATTTCCTTGGCGCAGTCTGCAACATGGAAACCATCATGGGGCACATCGAAAGCCCCGTGCGCACCCTTTTCAACGAGGCGGAGGAAAAATACCTCAGCCACCTGCCGATCAGTTACATCCTGACCGTGCGTTCCAAGAATGCCGCCAATAAGCTGGTGACGCGCGGTTTGTATGCCGGCAATACACGCGCAAGCTACCTGGCGGCCGCGCGCCTGAGCCAGCAGGTGAATATTATCCGTGTGCCGCCCCTGCCCAAGGTGGTGGTTTATCT
>JAIVGW010000127.1 GCA_020201415.1 Lentisphaerota bacterium | reverse complement strand
ATAAATGGGTTTACAGCGCAAAAAATTTATGGCAAAAGGGGGTTACTGCTATTTGCTGAGTCAGTTTCAAAAGCAAGAACGGTTTTGACAACGCAAAACCCTCCAATCATTAAGAAAAACGCATGTCTTTTTGCTGGAGGGTTGCGCGTTGTCGCAACCTTCCGGACCTTTGAAAGTAAATCTGCTTTTTCAGAAACCAATAGACTGATTCGTGCAATAGCGGTTCGTCAAATCCAGCCAAACTCACCCGCCAAATTTACCGCCATAAAAAAGTGTAGAAAAAGGGAAATCATAGCCCGAAAATGGCCAAAATAGCCCTGAATGGCCCCCAACCTGCCAACCACCCCAAAACACAAAAAACCCCGAATTTCCTAAGAAATTCGAGGTTTTTTCACTTGAAATTGGTAGCGGGGGTTGGATTTGAACCAACGACCTTCAGGTTATGAGCCTGACGAGCTACCGGGCTGCTCCACCCCGCAATCAAATTTTACTTCATTGAACCATCGAAACATTCGCCGGCGTAGGTTCATTCGCCGCTCGTATGACGAGCTATCCGCCTTCGCCAAGGCTACGGCGGACAAGGCCGGGCTGCTCCACCCCGCAATCAAATTTTATCGCAAACGGTGATGCAAATAATCCCGCTCACGGAATAACAGCCTACTATTGTCAGGGGAAAAAGCAAGTTTTTTTTACTTTTTACCATAAAAAAGTTATTTCCGGGAATTCAACAGGTGTGTCAGCTGGCGGATGCGGTTGGGATGGATGAACAGAATCAAGGTGCCGCCGGCAATATTGCCCAGGGTGACTGGAATCAGATTGGAACACATCGTCAGATACCCGGCCGGGGCCGCGCCCTGCGCCATCAGGCCCAATGGCAGAAAATACATGTTGGCCACACAGTGTTCAAATCCGGAGGCCACAAAGATCATCACCGGCAGGATGCAGCAAATCACCTTGGAGATGATGTCCTTGGACATGGTGGCCATGATGATGGCCAGGATCACCAGCATATTACAAAAAAACCCGCGCCAAAAGGCCGGCCAAAAATCCAGCCCTATCTTGGCCTCGGCCGTCACGGCGGCGAGTTCGCCCAGCGGATTGAGTGCGCCAACACCACCCAGTAGGCCGGCCTGCCAGACGCCCCAGGCCAGCAGCAGCGCGCCCAGGAAGTTACCAGCGTAAACCACCACCCAACTGCGCAATAACTTGCGCAATGAAAATTGCAGCGATACCGCGCCAACCAGCATGATGATGTTGCCGGTGAAGAGCTCGGCGCCGGCAATGACCACCAGCACCAACCCCACCCCGAAAACCGCGCCGGCTGCTATCCGGCTCATGCCCTGCTCCAGGGCCACCAGGCTGACGTGCGAGCCGAACGCGATGTAAAGTCCTGCCAGCAGCCCCAGCAACAGCAGCTGCCAGCTGCGCGTATTGGCTTTCTTGATGCCTAAAGCGGATATCTTTTTGGAGAATTCCCGCGTGGTAAGGGCGGGATCGTAATCGCCGCGCAGGGCGGCGTCCACGGCTCTAATGCTTTCGTTGTGTTTTGACATGATTGTCTCTTACTTACCCAATCGGACCGGGGTGAGGGCACCCCGGCTCCAACTATTGCAATGCAATAAATACAAAATGCACTATGCCGGGCACAGCGCCGCGGCCGACTCGACCGTGTTGTAAAGCAGCATGGTGATGGTCATCGGCCCCACCCCGCCCGGCACGGGCGTGATCATCGCGGCCTTTTGGCTGACGGCGTCAAAATCAACATCGCCCACCAGACGATACCCGGATTTTTTTGTATCATCCGGAATGCGATTAACGCCAACATCGATCACTACGGCGCCGGGCTTGACCATTTCCGCGGTGATGGTGTTGGGCCGGCCGGCGGCGGCAATGACGATGTCGGCGCGCAGGGTGTGCTGCGCAATGTTTTTAGTGCGGGTATGGCAGACGGTGACGGTGGCGTTGCCCATGGCGCTTTTCTGCATCAGGATGTTGGCCAGCGGCTTGCCGACAATGTTGCTGCGGCCGACTATGACAACTTCGGCGCCTTCCAGCGTGACACCGCTGCGCAGCAGCATCTGGACGACACCGTGCGGCGTACAGGGCAGAAACGCTTTCTGGCCTATAACCATGCGTCCAACGCTTATGGGATGAAACCCGTCCACATCCTTATCGACGGCGATCTTCGTCAGGACTTCCGCCTCGTTGATCTGGCTGGGCAGGGGCAGTTGCATGAGAATCCCGTGGATTTTGGGATCGGCGTTCATGCGCTCAATCAGGGCCATCAGTTCAGGCTGAGACACGTCCACGGGCAGCCGGTTGTCATCGGAATGCAGTCCGATCTCGGCGCAGGCGCGCTCCTTGGCCGTGACGTAGGAATGCGAGGCGGGGTCGTCCCCCACCAGGATCACGCCCAGGCCGGGCACAATGCCACGTTCCTTCAACGCCGCCACCTTCTGCTTCAATTCCTGCCGCAGCTCGGCGGCAATCTGTTTGCCATCAATGATTTTAGCGGTCATGTCATCCTTTCGCTGCGTTTGAAATTTACAATTATCATCTTACGCCGGTGATTAAATGTCAAAACAGGCCGGTCACCCGCCCAGTCTGCACATCGACGTCGATCCGGCGAAAGGCCGGGTCGGATGCCGTGCCGGGCAACAATTTGATGTCGCCGGCCACGGGCACAATGAAGCCGGCGCCTCGGTAAAGCAGGAAGTCGCGGATGGGCAGAGTCCACCCCCGCGGCCGGCCCTTGCGGTCGGGGTCGTGGGACAGGCTCAAGTGCGTCTTGACCATACAGACGCCCAATTCGCCGGCCTGCGGGTCGGCTTCCAGTTTAACGGCCTTTTCCAGTGCCGGCGGGCTGTATTCCACGCCAGCGGCGCCGTATACCTCTTTGGCAATCAGCTCAATCCGCTGCCGCAGCGGCATGGCATTGTCGTAGAG
>JAIVGW010000361.1 GCA_020201415.1 Lentisphaerota bacterium | reverse complement strand
GTCCAGCCCGCAGCCTTCATCGTCCAGGACGGTCAGTCCAAGGGCCAGATAGTGATCGCGGAAAATTCGACCCGCATGCAGAAATTGGCGGCCACGGAACTCCAGCAATACATCCGGAAGATCACGGGCGCGGAACTACCGGTCGTGACGGCCCCCGGCGACACGCTGCCGGTCAAAATCTACGTGGGTCAGAGCGCATACACTGATGCAATGGGGCTTGCGAGCGATGATCTCGACTACGGCGCCTACCGTATGGCAGCGGGTCCGGATTACCTGGTCCTGCTGGGCCGCGATAGGGATTATTTTCAGGAGAAGCCCGGAGATGGCGGAGCCGAGTATCCCGCCGGTCGCGGCCAGCGCGGACCGGCCGCTGAGGCCTGGCGCGAGAAACACGGCGACCAATGGAGCACGCCTTTCTCATCGTCGTTCAAGGGGTATCACAAGGAGCTGGGCGTGTGGTCAATTGACGAACACGGCTCGCTCAACGCGGTGAACGATTTCCTGCGTTCGCTGGGGGTGCGCTGGTATATGCCGGGAGAGTTCGGTGAGGTGTTGCCTGAACTGACAGATATCACCATTCCGGCGGGGAACAGGACGGTGCGTCCGGACTGGGGCCAGCGCCATATGATGTTCTATTACAATGCGCCCTTCATGGCCTCGACCGACGAGTTCATGTGGCAATTGCGCCTGGGTTTTTATCCCGACAACAGTATATTCGGCGGTCACGGCACGGTCAATCTCCTGGCGCCGGCCGCGGTAAAACAGAAACATCCCGAATTCTACGCGCTCTACGGTGACGCACGGGCCACCGGGGGCCAGGGCAAGGCCTGCTATTCATCGGAAGGGCTCTTGGAGTCCGCCATCGGTTTTTCGAAGCTGATGTTCGATGAATATGACAAGGATATTGTATCGCTGATGCCGACGGATGGATACGTGGCCTTCTGCCAGTGCGCGTTGTGCAAGGGCAAGGACACACCCGAGCGCGGTTTCAAGGGCGTGATGTCCGATTACGTCTGGGACTTCATGAACCGTGCGGCGGACGAGGTCGCCAAGACCCATCCGGACAAGCAGATCCTGTGTTATGCCTACAACACGTATCTGCTGCCACCGGCGAACATCGAGACCTTGCATCCCAATCTCCAGGTGGGTATCTGTCATCACCGCGATGCATTTCACGATCCGGAGGCGAAACAGCGCTGGCTGGATATCCGTGACGGGTTCCTGAGCAAGCTCCCCGCGGGCAAAATCAGGATGTGGGAGTATTACAAGGTGCTGGGCGGCCGTCCGGGTTATTATCCGCGCATCATTGCGGAGGATCTCATGGCGCTGAAGGGCAAGATGAACGGCACCATGATCGAGGTCAGCCGCGGCCGCTATCCGCATGGCTACACGGGCCCGGATCTGGAGCTTGCCTCCAACCACCTCAACCTGTGGCTCACGGCCCGGCTGTGGTGGGATCCCGATCCGGCCGGATTGTGGTGGACCTCCGCCCGGAACGTGGACGACATACTGGCGGACTATTACGTGAAATTCTACGGTCCGGTCGCCGCCGAGATGCAGGCCTTCATCGAATACTCTGAACAGAATTGGCCGCTGATGCACAGGAAGCCCGAGCCGATCGACCGGGCTTTCGAGCTGATTGCGCAAGCGCGTCAGGCGGCCGGCGAGGACAATATTTACGCCGAACGCGTACAGCTTCTGATCGACTACATGGAGCCGCTGAAGATCGTGCGCGAGCAGCTCAAGGTGGGCCGGAAGGACAATCCCGTAGCCACCTTTGTTGAGCGCAACTCCTCCAACCTGAAACTGGACGGCAAGCTGGACGACGCATTCTGGAAGGATCTGGAAAACTACGAACTGCTGGATGTAGTCAATGGCGAGGAAGTGGAGAACAAAACGTACTTCAAGGTGGCCTGGGCCGGCGACAGCCTGTATTTGGGCATCCGCTGCGAGGAGCAGTCCATGGAGAAACTTAATGTTCCCGCCCGGAGCGACGGCGACAACACGATTTTCAACGGCGATACAATTGAGTTGCTGCTGGAGACGCCGACGCATGCCTATTACCAGATTGCCATCGATCCCGAGGGGCATGTTAACGATCTTGACCGGCCGGGTTCCTCACTGATCGGTAAAACCGGCAAGTACGAAACCAAGTGGGAAGCCGGCATCGAGGTGGCGGCATACCGGGGCGAGGATTTCTGGAGTTTGGAGATACGCGCCCCCGCTCTGGGCTCGCACCAGGAAGACATCCTGCCCTATTTCGGCATTTCCGGCGACAAGCCGTCGGTGGATGCTCCCTGGTACTTCAACGTGGGCCGTGTGCGGCGCGCGGGGGCGGAAACGCCCCAGGTGTCGGCCTTCTCCCCCACGGGCAAGGGCGGGTTGCATTATATGAAAGCTTTTGCCCGGTTGCAGCCGGAGTAAAAGCAATTCGCGTTATGGCTTCTCGGACCGGCATCCGTGAGGATTCCGGTAGTTCGGAGCGGAATCCGTGAGGATTCCGGTGGTTCGGAGCGGAATCCGTGAGTATTCCGGAGCTACGGCCCGGCATCCGTGAGTATTCCGGGGCTTTGGAGCGGAATACGTGAGTATTCCGGGGATTTGGAGCGGTTTGGAGCGGAATACGTGAGTATTCCGGGGCTACGGAGCGGAATCCGTGAGTCCCAACCGTATATCGTCAAGGAAGGCGCGCCTGCGGCACAGATTGTGATTGCCGGGCAGCCGCAGCGTACGACGCTCCTCGCGGCCCGGGAGTTGCAGCGCGGCATCCAGAAGATCACCGGCGCGGAACTGCCTATCGTGCGGCAGCCGTCGGACGAGGTCCCGGTCTCGATCTTTGTGGGCGAAAGCCCCTATACCAGGAAGCTCGGGATCACGGCCGAGGGCCTCGATCACGGCGCCTACCGCGTCGTGTCCGGCAAAGAATGGCTGGTCTTGATCGGCGATGACTCCAACTGGGATCCCTCGTATGAACCGTCCGAAAATGAATATAAGAACAATTGCACGGGCAACCGTGTCACCGGTCCGGATGAGCTGGCCGATGCCGACTTCGATAAGCCGGTTGACGTATGGCGGTTTGACGAACGCGGGTCCTTCAATGCCGTATGCGGGTTCCTGCGCAGCCTGGGGGTGCGCTGGTATATGCCGGGCGATGTTGGTGAAGTGGCGCCGGAGATGGCCAGCATATTGCTGCCCGAAGTTGATGAAATCGTGCGCCCAACGTTGCCGGAGCTGCGCAGCATGCACTATGCGAAGTGGAAAGGCAACCGCGATATTTTCATGTGGCTGATGCGCCTGGGCGACCGAAGACCGGCCGGCTTCGGCATTGCCCATGGTATGGTCAATATCACACGCGACAAAGAGCTGGAGCAAGCACATCCGGAATATTACGCCCAGTACGGCAATAAGCCGCGCCAGGGCCCCCAGGCCTGTTTCTCCTCGCCCGGCCTGTTCGAGGAGACCGTGAAACACGCCCGCAAACTTTTCGATGAGCAAGGCTATCAGTCCGTATCCATCATGCCGGCGGACGGCTACACCTCGATGTGCAGTTGCGACCTGTGCAAGGGCCAGGACACGCCGGAGCGCGGATCCAGAGGGCGCACGTCCGACCATGTATGGGACTTCGTCAACCGCGTGGCGGGGGAAATCGCCAAAACCCACCCGGACAAGACCGTCAACTGCCTGGCCTACGGCTCCTACTGGCTGCCGCCGGAGAAAATTGCAAAGCTGCATCCCAACGTTTTAGTTGGGATTGTGCACGGCCGCCGCCCGCGGGAGGACAAGCCCGAGGAACAGGAGCGCATCAGGGAAAACCGGGAAGCCTGGATGGAGAAGACTGATAACCAGATCTTTGTTTTTGAGAATTATCCCATGGGTGGTTGGTACCTGCCGTGGTTCGTGCCGCACGTCATTGCCGACACCATCAACCAGACCAAAGGCGAGTCGCTGGGGGAAGATATCTGGACCACGCTGGTAGGCCGTAACGGCGAGCCCGGATTCTATCATTTCCCCGTTTACTTCACGATGCGGATGTATTGGGGCGACAAAAATCAGGACGTGGACCCCATGCTGGCGGAGTACTATCGTCTGTTCTACGGTCCCGCCGAAAAGGAAATGCGTGCGTTCTTCGAATACTGCGAGCAAAACTGGCGCGAGGCCGGCAAGGAACGTGAGAAGGCGGACCGGGTGCTGGAACTGATTGAAGAAGCCAAAACCAAGGTTGATCCTGATTCGGACTACGGCCAGCGCATTGCGCTCGTGGACCGGTTCCTGGGACGGTTGCGCAAGCGGTTGGACAACATTGGCGTGGAGACCAAACGCGTCGGTGTGCCCGAGTTACGTCTGGTCAAGGCCGAGGGTAAAGTCGCAATCGATGGCAAGCTCGACGACGAGATGTGGAAAAACATCCCCGAGTCGTCCGGCGGTGAATTCAAGGAGCTGCAAACCGGCGAAAAACCAAAATTCGGCACAACTTTCAAGGCCGCGTGGGGCGGCGACGGCATCTATTTTGCCATTCGCTGCGAGGAGGATCCAGATGACAAGATCGTTATCGGCACCACGACCCAGGACGATCCCGCCGTGTATGAAGGGGACAATGTGGAACTCCTACTGGAGACCCCGGAGCATTCCTACTACCAGATGACGGTCAACCCGGCGGGGGCGATCGTCGACTTGGACCGGTCAGAGGGCCTGAACTGGAATTGGGATGCGCAGGCCGAAATCGCCACATCGCAAGGCGAGGGCTACTGGATCGTGGAGATGTTCCTGCCCGTATTCGAGTCGGCCATCGACCCCAACCATCA
>JAIVGW010000004.1:10438-14897 GCA_020201415.1 Lentisphaerota bacterium | reverse complement strand
TTTGGAGTCGCGTGATTGAGTGAACACGCACCCGACTTTGATCTGGCGGGTCTTGGCAGTGCCGTCAGGTTGCTTGCCTTTGACGTTCAGCAGTTCCTCTGGGCGGGCGGGAATGCCGGTCATGTCCGTCTGGATGTTGAGAATATCAACAGGATGTTCTCGCACCTCGCCTTGGCGCTCATGCATCCACCTGGAGGCTCTTGGCCCGAAAACGTTGACCACTCGCTGGACTTGGCGCCCGGGAATGTTCAAGCCGGCAAAACGTTCGAGCGTTTCCGATGCAAGATCAAAAGAACTATCCATGGCGCCGGCCCAGCACATAAGCTGAACGGCCGCCGGCGTGTACTGTTCGTGAAGCCCAAGCATTTCGTCCAGTGGATAGCGCCCGCCTTGTGGGCCGCGGTAATAGGGCCGATGCAGGGTAATAGGGCCGAGGACCGTGGTAATCGTGCGCATCTGATGGGAGTGGAAACGTTCCTTTGGCTTGAGTTGTGGCTGGTCTGTCAAACGCGGCAGTTCGTGGTTTAGGAAGCTCTCCAACAACCTGGCCGTATCGCGCATAGAGGCGTCCCGTAAGGTTCGCTCAATCCACCCCAGGTCTACCGCGCCGTGCTGGACCTTCTGCCGGATCAGATTGAGCGCGGCTTCGGTTTCACGTTGACGGGCGGCATAGACCGCGATGGCTTTTTTTTTAAGTGCTCATCCTGTTGCGTGGCGGTTTTCTCTAAAATCGCCCATAACTCATCGAGAATGGACTGCACTTCGCGTCCGCGCGCCAGTTCCGTCTGCACACGGTCGATCTGCTGGCGGCTGACCCGGATGGATCGCTTCTGGCCCCGCACGTAGCGCTGCCAGACATAGTACGGACCTTGCCGAACCTTCCGCCCGTCCACCGTCTTGTGGGTGTAATACTGTGTGCTGAGTTGCCCGCGTCGCGCACCATCAATCGCCATGAGTCGCTCCAGAACCGCCGCCTTACGCGTCGCCAACGTTGTTGCCATGTCGTCCTCCTTGTTGTTGTATTTGTAATAAATACAATATAAACCGATAAAAAAAAGCGCAAGCCCTAAATCAATCTTTATCAAAGTTCCTGTCCGACACCCATTTGGTTCTTGCGTAATCATCGCTAATTATATAAATTGATAATCCGCGTTACGCTGGCGATCCTCGCCGGCCCGTAGAACCACTCCGGTCATTCGGCCGGTTTTCAACAGGAGACAACATCTTATGACCGCGAAAAAAATCAATTTGACCGTTGTGGGCTCCATTGCGCTCGACACCATTACCACAACCAAGGCCAGCCGCCGTGAAGTCCTGGGAGGTTCCACCACATACGCCTGCGCCGCGGCCGCCCTGTTCACCCGTCCCGGCATGGTGGGTGTGGTAGGCGAAGACTTCCCCGTAAAACACAAACAGAAATTGCAGCGGCGCGGGATTGACCTTGCCGGTCTGCAACAGGTTCCCGGCCGCACCTTCCGCTGGAGCGGCGTCTATGCCGCCGACATGAACAACCGCAGCACGCTCTCCACGGAACTCAATGTATTTGCCGATTTTAGCCCGCAACTGCCGGACGCTTATCAGAAGAGCCGGGTGCTGTTCCTGGCCAACATTCATCCCGATCTGCAACTGGAGGTACTGCGCCAGGTCCGACAGCCCGCGCTGGTCGCCGCCGATACCATGGATCTGTGGATCAACACCGCCAAACGCAATCTCCGCCGCCTGATCGGCAAAGTGCACATGCTGTTGATCAACGATTCGGAAGCCCGCGCGCTGACCGGTTGCGGCAGTCTGCTGGACGCCGCACGCAAGATCAACACATGGGGGCCGCGTTACGTGCTGATAAAAAAAGGCGAGCACGGGTGCATGCTGGTTACCAAAAGCCAACTGGCGCTGCTGCCGGCCTTCCCCGTGCAGAAGGTGGTTGACCCCACCGGCGCCGGCGATAGTTTTGCCGGCGGCATGCTGGGGTATCTGTCCACAGCGAACAAGATTGATGAAGCCACAGTGCGGGAAGCCATGCTCTACGGCACCGTCGCAGCCTCGTTTTCCGTTGAATCATTCAGCCTGGAAAAACTCGCCGTTCTGCCCCGCTCCGAACTGCTGCGCCGCCTGCGCCAATTCCGCGGCATGCTGCCTGGCTGATCCTTGAGCCCCTTAATCGTGAGTTCTTTGAGCAGACAAGTCGAACGCCGGGATCTGTCGCCTTAAATGCAAACCAAGGCTGTTGACAGGGCTTTGTCCAAGCTCTGCATGCTGTATCTCCTTGTGCCGAACAGGCGAGCCGGGGGAGTCTCTTCTCCGGATACCACACAACCTGCCTGCGCTCAGTCAAGCTTCGCCAAGGCCCACCAGACATACGGACACACATGCAGGCGTTCAAACGCGCTGTCAAGCGTCGCCTGAAACGCTTTGTTCGACTCATGCTGTGATGTTAATCCGGATATCCTTGCTTTCGCGATAGCCGATTCGAATCGCTCTGGCTCTCAGCACAGCCATGCCGGAATCAATCCACAGCGGTTGGGTGTAAAGTCGCCAGTGCGGCGTATCGCCGGACTCAAAAGTGTACGCGATAGAGGCTCCCTGTGTGGCGCAATGAAGCTGGATCAGCATGGGTGATCGGAACGACACGGATTCGATCGCTGGTTCGATACCAGGATTGTCAGCACAAATCGGGATTGCCACCGGTGCCGCTGTCTGGGGCTGCTTGCCGTCGGGACCGCCACATTTCCTGCGCGATTGGATGTCTATTCCGGTAGGGTATCCATAGCAGGTATGGCAGATCAGGGCGCAGATTACGAATGTACTTCCAGCGTTTGTCGCGCACCGCGCGTATCATGTCATATGCTTCATCGTAGCGGTCTCGAGTTGCATAGACGTATTCGCGCGGCAATGCGGTCTGCGGCCCGAGGAACGCCCGCCCCTGCAGATGCGTCGGGATGTCAACGCCTGCGAGCGACAACATCGTCGGCCCGAGGTCGATCGTGCTGACCAGATCATCTTTCACCAGTCCGGCCTCAATGCCGGGACCACGGGCAAGCAAAGGCACGTGGATACCGGAATCGTATGGCCAGCGCTTGCCGCGCGGAAGTGGTCCGTGGTCAGACCAGTGAAAAACATAGGTATAGTCGGCAAGACCATCGTCCTCCAGTTGTTGCAGGATCTCGCCCAGTTCGCGATCACTTTGCTCTATGTGGGTGTACATCCGCGCCATGGCCTCCCGCACCTTGAAAGTATCAGCGAAATAGGGCGGGAGTTTTACGTCAGCCGGATCAAAGGCAGGCTGCGGGCATCTCTCAGGCCACATGCCGCTTTCATGCGTTCGTGTCGGATTGAAGACAGCAAAGAAAGGTTGCTCCGGATCATGACGATTCCTCCAGTGTGCACCGCTGCCGCACTCGTCCCATGCCGTCAAGGGCGGATCAAACTGGTAATCCGTCTTCAAGTTGTTTGTGCAGAAATAACCTTTCGCGCGCAGGTACTCGCTGAAACACTTAACGTAATGCGGCACAACGGCGGAATAAGGCGTTGGCATTTCCGGCGTGGCACAATTAGTGTGCGTTGTCCGCATGTGATGCGTGCCTATGGAAATCGGATACATGCCGGTAATGACGGCAGAGCGCGCGGGTGCGCAAACACCAGCCGTGGAAAAGCAATGGGTCCAGCGACAGCCATGTGATGCAAGTCGATCCAGATTGGGGGTTCGTGCCACGGAGTCGCCGTAGCAACCATAGCAGGGATTCGTGTCCTCAAACGAGATCCAGAGAATGTTTGGTCGTTTAATCATATCATTCCATGCGACCAACGGGCCGGCGTATCAGCGTTGAGCGGAGTTAAGCTTGTTTTTAAGGCAGTTCCTGGAGTTTAAGATTCATTCTGGCTGAATTCTGACTCCTTAATAGTAACGGTTAAGGCGCTGATCAGGCCGGCTCGGCCGGCAGGCGCAGGCGCAGGGCGCGGGGCACAACACTGATGTCGAATTCAGCGGCGGCGGGAATTTCCTCGCCGTCATACTGGGCCGATTCCGGACGCGAAAGACGAATCTTAAAAGCACGGCCCTGGACACTGGAAGCGTAATGGCTTAAACGCTCGGCCATTTTGTGCAATTGGCGGGGATTGGTGCGGAATGAAAGCATATATTTCCTGAGATAATCGGTATGGCCGGAAAACACCGCCATGTCCAGCAGACCGTCATTGGCATAGGAGTCCGGACACAGCACAAACTCGCCGCCATAAACCCGGGTATTGTTGACCACCAGGTTGAAAAGCGGACCGTGGTACCAGGGGCGGCCGTCAACATCAATTTCAGCCTTAAGCGCACGATGACGCCAGAAACGCAACCCAACGCACCAGGTATACAGCAGGTTGCCCCGCAATACTCTACGCAGCAAGGGGATTTTCTCAATATCGCGCTTGCGCCGGTTATGCTCCTGCAACACGCGCGAATCCACGCCGATTGTCA
>JAIVGW010000004.1:0-10388 GCA_020201415.1 Lentisphaerota bacterium | reverse complement strand
CCGTAACGCAGGGCCGCCACTGCCCGCCGCATGTCGCCGGTGAAGAACAAGTCGCTGGAGCGGATGCCGAAAGACTTGGCAATGTCGTTGCCTGTGCCCAGCGGCAGCAGGCTGTAGGGCGGCAGGCGCTGTTCTCCGCCGTTGCGCAAACGCATCAAGGCATTCAACACCGCCGAGTGCGTGCCGTCACCACCGATCCCTAAAACCGCTGAGAAGGCATCACATCCGGCGGACCGCAGGCATTCCGCCACCTGACGTCCGATCGCCACCTCCCGGTCCGCCAGGAGCTGCCAGGTGATACCGAAGTCCTGCAGCAAACGGACAATGCGAGGCCAGCGCCTCAGCGGCAGCCCATTGCCGGCGGCCGGATTGAGTGCGCACAGAACATGCATGCGTTCTTTAATCACATTGTAATAATAGCCGATTACTCTTGGCATAGCCAAGGTAAAATTGTATAGAACATCCGGTCAGACCGTTTTCCGGAAGCTGAAAATAAAAGGAACAACATATCATGCCGAACCTGACAGGACTCAACCTGCAATGGATTTCCTGGATCCTGCCGGAAATCCTGTTGCACATCCTGATTTTCCTGCTGGTGGCCTACCACTGCATACAGACCCGCAAGGAGCCCGCTGCCGCCGTTTTATGGATGTTCATCGCATGGTCCTTCCCGATTTTCGGCCCGGTGCTTTTCCTGATTTTCGGCGTGAACCGGGTTCCACGTCGGGCCTGGCATAAACAGGTGACCGATCAACGCCTGAGAGCCGCGCGCCAGGCTTACGAGAACGAGGCCCTGCCCATGGCCTACTGGCGTTCAGTGCACGAATCGCTGGCGGCGGAACCGCAAGACCGCACAGCCAGGGAATTGAACAACGTGATGAACGCCATCATGCCTGACTACCCCCTGCTGGCCGGAAACGCCATCATCCCGCTGCTGGACGGCGACGAGGCCTTCCCCCTGATGATGGCGGCCATCCGGAATGCCCGCAAACACATCCATGTACAAACTTTTATCATCGGAGCGGATAACACGGGACGCATGTTTCTTGACCTGCTGGCCGAGCGCGCGCGGTCGGGAATAACCGTGCGACTGCTCTATGACCGTTTCGGTTCAACGCCCGCGGTGCTGCGGCAGATGTTCCGACCCTACCGGCATATTCCCAACATGCAGATATGCGGCTGGACCCAGGCCAACGCGCTTAAGCGCCAATTCCTGGTAAATCTCCGCAACCACCGCAAAATAATGGTGGTGGATGGAAGTGAAGCCTTTACCGGCGGCATCAATCTGCACCGGGAAAATATCACCAGGCCGGAGCATCCGCCCATCCGCGACTATCACTTCCATCTCACCGGCCCCATCGTGCAGGAATTGCAATATTCCTTCCTGCGCGACTGGTACTTCATGACCAATGATAACCCGGAAATCTTGTTGCAACAGGACAATTTCCCGCATCTGGAACCAACCGGCTCCAGCCTGATGCGTCTGGCCAACAGCGGGCCGACCCCTGATGAAAACGGCGTGGTGGCCGACCTGTTTTTTGAATGCCTGGCTTCAGCGCGCAGGCAAGTACTCGCGGTAACGCCATATTTTGTGCCCACCCAGTCCATAATCCATGCTTTCCGTTCCGCCGCCCTGCGCGGCGCCGATGTACGCCTACTGCTGCCGGAAAAAAACAACCATATCTATGCCGGGCTGGCCGGACGCTCGCTATACGAAGAGCTGCTGCGCGCCGGCGTACGGATATTCCATCGCCGCCCACCCTTCATGCATGCCAAGGCTTTCATGGTGGATGACCATATCGTTATGATCGGCAGCGCCAACCTGGACATCCGCAGCCTGCAACTGAATTATGAGACCAACCTGCTGATTTTCGACCGTGATTTTGCCGATAAGTTCAAACCGATGATTATAAACGACTTGAACGCCGCAACGGAAATCCGCCCCAATGAATGGCGCAGCCGGCCAGGACATCGGAAACTGATGGAAAACTTCTGCCACCTGCTGTCACCAATTCTTTGAACATTTCCGCTCAATCACTTCAGATCAGCCTGTATTATTTATGAATTTCAAGGTCAAAAAACCTGTTACCCAGTTATGTCGACGGATTGCAAGTAATGTGACCGTGATGAAATATAGAGGCGCTGCAATTCATTTACACTCTTTTACCATCGGTTGCACTCCGGCCGGCCAGCTGGTCAAGCCTCACCAGCACGGCTACTATGAAGGAATCTGGGTGCTGGAGGGCAAAGGCAAAAACACAGGCAATGACGACAAAGTTTTGGAACCAGCAGTCTGCGACTTGCATATGCCCAAAGAACGTCACGGTTGGATGGCGCAGGAGAACGTGTTACGCCTGGGGATATGGTTCGATGTGATGCCGGCGGCAGCGCTCCGTGCCGACGCAGGGCGGCGTATGCGTTACCTTGTCAGGGAACCGCTCGAAGCACTGCTACAGGAGGCCCAGTCGCAGGCAGGCGGGCGGCGCGAACGCATGACGGCCCGCGTGCTGCTGCTGCTGTCCCCGCTTTTGGAACTGTTGCAATGGCCCGAGATCGATGCGCAGAGCGAGGAAGCGTCGGAGCCGGACAATCGCATTACCCGGCTGGTGGACCGGTTTTTCGAAGACAACATGACTGAACCGCTCGCGTTGCGCGACGTGGCGCAACAGATGAACATGAGTATGCCGACACTGACTCGACAAGTTCGAGCGGAAACAGGCAAATCAGTAATGCACCGTTTGCATGAGATGCGCATGAAACGCGCAGCAACGCTCTTGACGAATAGCGAATCAAGCGTCAAGGAGGTCGCGGCCCGGGTGGGCATTCCCGAGCCCTCGTATTTCTGCCGCTGCTTCCGACGATATTTCGGCCGATCGCCCCGTCAATTCAGCAAGGAACAGCCTGAAATGCCTGGCCAGCTGTAAGCCGTTGCGAGCAACGGTTTGTTATGATTGCTGCTTTTTTTCTTGTCAGGCGATCAGCCTGACTTTGGACTGCGGCGGCTTGACGCCGCTTTGGATTTTATCCTCTTCGCCCCGCAAATTTAAAAGCGCAGTCAAGCCTGGCGCACTCCAAAGATTCGCATTCGCTCATCATCTGCGGAAATATCATTCATTGCGTTTGTTCATCAGAACACTCGATATCCAGCAAAGAATGTCCAATATCAAGGGGGGTGTTCGGTTGGATATGCCTGGTTAATCTTCGCGTTAGCGTTAGCGTTAGCAGATTGCAACTATCCGGTTTACGGTGCGAGTTCTCCGAAATACAAAATGTTGTGGAATCCTTTTTCGCCGCTGGTATTTGGCGCAAACGCCGACATCTCATTGCCTCCGTCACGCACGCGTTGCCGGCAGATATTGAAGTACCAGGGATTATCCACCGACGGAACGGGCCCGGCGATTTCATGCAGGGGATCCTGCTCGCTGTCGGTGAAAGGCGCCTTGAGCTCAATTGTCCAGTAGCCTTCCTGTTCATTCACGCTGGCAGCCACTTCGGCCAGGGATCCCCAATTGAAGGATATGCCCTGCCCCCGGTCCAGATCGCAGATCATGGCAGCGGGATTCACCGCTATCTGGTAGTAGGAGTGCCCCGGAGTTTCAATCAGAAATTCAACGACATCACCATGCCACAGCGCCGAGTCGTCATGGCGCTCCACCTTGGCGATGTTGATCTTTTCGCCGGGCAGGTCCTCGCATTTTACACCGAAATACAGATAGTTGTCCTTGATGCCGATCTTGAACCGGGTTTTGTGTTCGACTTCACCACCCGTGTGCAGCTCCTTGAGATCGCCGGGGAGATCCCGCCAGAATTCCTCATCCAGTTTGCCGTCTAGTTTGATCTCCCCGGAGACATGGGCCAGCTTATACACAGGCGGGTTGTGCCGACCGTCCTTGATCGTCTCATACCATTTTTTCATGTCTTCCAGCCCGACCGTAAACAGGGCGACGCGCTTACCGAAAATTGATTCGGGATCAACGCTGGCCTCCGCTTTGGCAAACAGGTCCAGCGCCTGCTGGATTGCCGACGCGGCATTAATGCCGCGTAAATTCTTCTGCTCGCGCTCGTAATAATTGATGAACGCCTCCATCTCCGCGGCAGCGGGGCCATAATATTGCCCGTAATATTCTGCCAGCAACTCGTCGATGTCCAGATCGGTATCCCACCACAGCCGCGCAGCCACGTAGAAAGGCAGGTGGGTGAAGCCCGGGTCAGCCAAAATACGCCTTTTGTAAGGTCCGTAAATCTCTTCACCCATGAGCAGGCCCTTGTAAGCCTTGAGGTCCTCGGCGAAAAGCCGGGGAGCGTTCTTGCCGCCGCCGTCATTCATGTAGTTGATAATCTTGTTGCCCGTCAGTTGGGCCCATTTCTTGACGGCCGCCCGCTGCTCTTGCAGCGCCTCGTCGCCGATATCATATCTGCGCCGGGTATTGACCAGATGGATGGCCAGGTTGGGGCTGAACTCATCGATATTTTCCGGCGGCAGCCAGTAGGTGCTGTAGGCG
The DNA here is from genome assembly GCA_020201415.1 of Lentisphaerota bacterium. Lineage (GTDB taxonomy): Bacteria > Verrucomicrobiota > Kiritimatiellia > JAAZAB01 > JAAZAB01 > JAIVGW01. The sequence continues at coordinate 5,886 of JAIVGW010000004.1, read as the reverse complement.
CACCCCAGGATCAACTTGTCCGGATGAGTCATATACATTTTGCGGGCGATACGGTCGGTATATTCCCATACGTAGTCGGACAAAAGCCCCTGACGCCCGCGTTCGGGCGTGTCCTTGCCCCTGCATTGGTCGCACTGGCAGATTGTGGTGAACCCATCGGTCGGCGCGACACAGACCGCGGGAACGCCGAACATATCAAAGAGAAAACGGATGTATTCCAGTTGCTCATTAAAAAGGCTCTCGCTCGACAGACACGGATTCGGGGTGTGCGAGTCAGTATTACGACGGCCGCTGTAAAGCGCATACCAATCCGGATGCTTTTCGTAGTTTTCCGGCGACTTGGTGACATTAGACTGACCATGGGCGCCGCGGTAGCCGAAGGGAAGATTGGCGCCCAGGCGCATGGCCCAAAGCACCTGGTCCCTGGCTTCCGGAGCAGTTATCTCAAACTTGGCCCAGTTGAGGTCGCGGATTTTGACTTCAGGAACCACTGTCGCATCAATATCAGGGATCGCTATGGTCTGCCGCTCCGGCACGATCTCGCCCAGTTCGCCCGGCATGTACCAACGGACTCCCAAACCGCGCAGGAAACCGCAAACGGCATTGATCGTGCCCTTCTGGTCATAGGCCCACATCCCCATATCTTCACTGTAATTCAACCATATATTACGCATGGGGTTGACCCAGTGATGATCACCGATGGCCTTTTCCCATTCCTCTTGAGCGCCCTGGTACATATGTTCCCGGTCCCTGCCCCATATCCCCATGGGGGTGAAGTTGGTGTCCCGGCCCAAAAGAACCAGCCAGTCCTTACCGCTTATTATCCGATACGCACCCCATTCGAGGCCGTCATCCACCACTCCCAGCCGGTCGGTGTGCCAACTCGCACCCACGTAGATCTTCACCGGCATGCGTTTCAAGTCGGGCGGGTATTTCTGTGAAAGCCGGCTGCCAACTTCGTCTCCCAGCACGAAGGGCGGGAAAATCGGCAGTTCCGCGCCGGTGATTTTTTTGATGTAAGTCTGCAGTTCCCTGGCAGCGAACACAACCGATCGGCAGGGTTCCGAAGAGATCACTATTTCCGCCATGGGCACGCCATCCTTCACGATATAGCTCTCGGCCCAAGCTTTTCCGGCTAAAAGCATCAGAATCACACTCATCAAAGACTTAAAAAACAATGCCCGCTTTTTTCTGCTTGATGTCATTGCATGTCTCCTTGGGACAAATGATACAAATATAGGCTCCAATAACTATGTTGCCGACAATGGAAAGATCCCTCTTTGATACAGCTTTTTAAAAACCCAGCGGCGCATCGAGGTAGCCAAGTTCCGCCCGAACCGCAGCCCCATCAATTTCCGACAAGGGCCTTCCGTCGTTTCTGGTTAACCCCACCGCCACACCCGCGGCCTCGCCCACCGTGGTGAGTGTGCCCATCACCCGGGTGGCGGCATGGGCATAGTGGTCGGTGGAAATAGCCCGGCAGGCGACCAGTAAATTAACAAATCCGGCGGGTTGCAGACAGCGCAATGGTATCTCGTAGTAACGCTTGGGGCGGAAGCCCTTTTTGACCGCGCCGCCACGCTCCTTGCCCGAGTGCAGACCGCCCGCCCCCTTGGGGTCATGCATGTCGATGATATAGGCGCTGCGGGCAATGCCATCGTCAAAGCGCGCACCTTCCACGACGTCCTGACGCGTCATGGTGTAGCGACCCCGGACCCGCCGGGTCTCGCGCACACCGACCCGGGCCGCCATCGACTCCAGAAACGCATGATCGAACCCGGGCACCGCGCGGACCAGCCAGTCGGCCAGCAGCGCCACCTGTCGCCGTCCCTCTACTTCGAGCTCAGAGAGGCGGCGACCGGTCAGCGCGGCCGCGCCACCCATCCGCGTGGCGTTGAAATGCAGCACGCCGGGGCGTGGAAACTCGTAGACACCTATGCCGGCCTTGAAGGGAAAATCGATATCGCCACGCTCCCGGGCCGCGCTGAAGCGGGAATTGACTTCCAGCCGCGCATTATTCAACGAGCCGGCCATCACCCGCTGCTTATCTATCCCGCCCATCCGGAACATCGTGGAACAAGGCTGGCAGAGCCCGTCCTCCTCCCGCCCGATGTCACAACCCGCACCGCAGAGCGCAGCCAGGTCAGCATCGCCGGTAGAGTCGACGAACGCGGTAGCCGAAAATTCGGCAACACCGCCTTTAGTGGCCACTTGCACCGAGCGGACCTGGCCGCCGGAGCAATCGGCCTCCAGCAGCTGGGTGTGAAAGAGCGTCGCGACCCCGGCCTCGGCCAGCATCCGATCGTAGACAATGCGCAGCCAGGCGTCGTCAAAGGCGTCACTGAAATACTCTTCCTCCTCATGCACCCGATAGCTGAAACGCAGCAGGGCGCCCTGCTTGCGCAAGCGGCTACAGACCTCGGCATAGATACCGCCGAGCAGATCGCCGGTTCGACCGGTCTGGGGATTGCGGTAAAAACTGCCCAGCAGCGGATTGACCAGGCCCGCGGTGGCCATACCCCCGCAATAGCCATTTTGCTCCACCAGCAACACCCGGCAGCCGCGCCGGCCGGCGGCAATGGCTGCCGCCGTCCCGGCCGGTCCGGCGCCGATCACGATCAAGTCATAATCAAGATTGCTCATAGCATCTCCTTTAACATGTCCAAGTATTATAAATACTACGAACCACGATTTTGTCACTGGGGATTGGCTTCCTATGCCCCAGGAACGCTACCTGCGCCGGCTGGTCGGGAAATAGGTGGAAAAAGTTGTCGGACCATCTTCCCTCACGGCCTTTAACCTTTAGCCAGCACCACATTGCGGGGCGTTTACAACTCACCTTGAAAGTCGCGGAGTTCTTGCCCCCGACACGTGCCAGTGACAGTTCCGGGTCGGATAGCGCCAAGTGTTTTGGCCGCGCATAGTAGGACACGTTTTCGGAGACCGTTTGTCCGTCAATCTCGATCCCATACCGGAACAGGAGATTTTCACGGCCGTGCTTTTCAATATATTCTCCTGTTTTCAAGGTCAACACTTTGGCGGATTTTCTTGCCATGACCGAAACAGGTTTTTCCATTTTAAATAAAATACGTCCGGCAAGGTCATAGGCCTTGCAGCAAAGCTTGCCCCGGACGCGCCCGCCCAGATCGTTACTGAGCCATATATCAAGCACACCCCGCCCGGGATCCTCAACAGCGGAGACCAGCACCGGGGCAAAAAATCTGGCCGCCATATAATGCAGCGCTTTCCATCGGCCGAAATAATCAATCGAGCTCCAGCTTGCCACCGGCCAGGTGTCGTTGAGTTGCCAGTATAGTGTGCCCATGCCGCGCGGCATGCTACGGCGCCAGTGTTCAACCGCGTACTTGATGGCCATGCCCTGCAGGACCTGGCTGGCCCACAATGTGTTCTCAAACCCGACCGGCAACCGGAACCAGTCGAGCATGTAATGCATGATGATTGCGTTGCCCGGGCCGCTGCGCTGATGGTGTTCCATGACCTGCGATGTCACATTACGGTCCCCGGGCTCCGTATAGGCCGCGACCGTCTTCGGTTCGGGAAATGACTGGAAGCCGAACTCACTGTTGAACCGGTGGCCACAGGTGCGATACCACTCGAAAGGCTGGCGTCCGTGCCAGACGTCCCACAGATGCGCATCGCCGCAGGACTGGTTGCGATGGTCGTGCCGGTCGCCCTGGGGGGAATGCGGACTTCCCGGCCAGTAGGCGGTACCCGGCGAGAGGGTATCCACGACCCGCTTGAGTTTGCGGTCAAACAGGCTCGAGTATTCCTGCCAGGAATTTTTCCCGTCCGCACCGTCTTTATTAACCAGCCCCTGCTCCAGCTCGTTATTCCCGCACCACAGGGCTATGCAAGGGTGATGCCGCAGGCGCCCGACGTTGTCGCGTGCTTCCGCCAGCACGCTTTCGACAAACGCCGGATCATGCAGCGGATAGGCGGCGCAGGCAAACATGAAATCCTGCCACACACAAATCCCCAGCTCGTCGCAAAGATCGTAGAAGCAATCGTGTTCATAGATCCCGCCGCCCCAGACACGCAGGCAGTTCATATTCGCCGCCGCCGCATCGGCCAGGAGTTGGCGATAGCGCGCCGCGTCACGGCGGCCGGGCAACGCGTCGGCCGGAATCCAGTTGGCACCCTTGGCGAAGAAAGGAACCCCGTTCACCGCCAGGCAGAACGACTCGCCCCACTTATCCTGCTTCCTAACCAGTTCGAGTGAACGCAGGCCAATGCGTTGTTCCCGCAGGTCTACCACGCTCCCCGCCCTGTCCAGAAGTAAAATACGTAGCAGGTAAAGGTTTTGCTCGCCCATGTTATGCGGCCACCACAGGCGCGGTTGCTCCACACTGATTGTAGTTTGGCCGCGAGCGCTCCGCACCGGAAAAGACGCTCGGGCCACAACTGCGCCGTCAAACAGAAGTTCCGCCTCGGCATGTAACGGGGCCGGCTTGCCGGTCCGCCTGGTTTCAACGGTGACATCCAATTCGACGTGTCTTCCTTGCAGGCGTGATCTGGCGTGAATATGCTCCAGGCGCGCCCCCGTGCACGCTTCCAGTCGGACCGGTTTCCAGATGCCGCAGGTAACCGCCTTGAGCCCCCAGTCCCAGCCGAAATTGCACTGTTCCTTGCGCACCCAGGCGTGGTGCGCGGCCTTGTATCCCCGGGCGTCCGGGTCGAACCCCCAACAGGTCAGATGCCGTTCCTTTGCCCGGCGGTCAGCATACTTCACCGCCGACCGGAAAACCAGGCGCAGGTGGTTCTTGCCGGGGCGCAAGAACGCTTTCACGTTGTAGCGCCAGCAGCGGAACATATTGTCCGTCCCGGCAATTTTTCTGCTGTTAAGATAAATATGGCAAAGGGTATCGAGCCCTTCAAAAACAAGCTCAACCGCGTCATGCGCAAGCATCTGCTTATCTACAACGAAGTCGCGCGAATACTCCCAGTCCGCTTCGCCGATCCATTGCAGGCAGTTTTCATTGGTCCGGTAGAACGGGTCAGGGATCTTCCCGGCTCGTAAAATGTCGGTGTACACGTCGCCGGGCACGACCGCATTACAAGCCATATTACCGTGCGTTTGCCGCAGGCGCCAGGCGCCGCCCAGGTCTTGTGTTTTCACGAGAGCCACCAGTGGTGAATATTGGTCTGGTTCTGCTCATAGGCATGTGAGGCCTGAATCAACAGTCGTTCAGATTGCGCGCCCGGACTGTGGACCAGCAGGTTGTTGGAATACGCACCGGCACCGGCTGTACGCATCTGGAGGTACTGCCCTTCATCCCAGCGGATGCCGTCCTGCGAGCAGTAGAGAACAAAGTTTCCGCGCATCTCGTCCTCACCCTTGTTTCCGCTGCGACCGTGCAGCACATAGCCGCCCTTGAACATCGCGATTTGGGGATTACGGATCTGCTTGGCGAAAAACGACTTGCCTGATGCGCCCCATGTCTTTCCGTCATCGCGGCTGATCACACAGTCAAGATGCTTTTCGTCCATCTGGTTATAGACATAGGCGATCAGTCGACCATCAGGAAGAAAAGTTAATGCGCCATATCCCCGTTGGGTGATTTCGAACGGGAGCACACTGCGGCGGACAAAGGAACGCCCCTGGTCTTCACTGACGTAGAGCGAATAATGATGCTCGGGCAGGTTGCCATACCATTTGATACTGCTGTCGTTACAAAGCTCCAGCGCATAGATCACGCCATCGCGATACACAACGTCCCAGATACGCCCGGGCTCGTCCCCTACCGGCTGTGCATTGTCCCAGGTAATGCCTTTGTCAGAGCTGCGCAGGCAAGTCGGCACTGCCAGGGGTTGCCAGGTGAAATTTTTCTCGGCAATATTGGCGCACTCCAGATTGAAAAGCAGGAT
>JAIVGW010000003.1 GCA_020201415.1 Lentisphaerota bacterium | reverse complement strand
ACTCTGGGAAATCCAGGCGCTGCTCAAGGCCCGGCCCGTGGCCGGCGACCCTGAACTCGGACGACAATTTCTCGACGCCGCACAGGAACTCTTGCGCAAGGCATATCAGCCGGAACAGGTAACCGCCTCCATCAGCCGCCTGCGCGCGGCGGACCGCCGCCGCAGTTCCGACCCGAACCGGCCCGCCGATATCAAATACGGCGCCGGCGGCATCCGCGACCTCGAATTCATGACACAGGGACTGCAACTGATCCATGCCGGACGTCACCCGGATCTACTGAACGGCAACACCCTGGAAGCACTCGATCTTCTGGCCCGGGCCGGCGTTATGCCGTCCGCCGCGGCCGTCACCTTGCAGGGTGAATACACGTTCCTGCGGCGCATTGAACATTGCCTGCAACTTTTTGACGACCGGCAGGTGCATGCCTTGCCGGCCGACACGGAGGCCCAGGCAGCCCTGGCGCGCCGGGTCATGGGCAGCCATACTTCCCATCAGGCCTTCCGGCAAAGATTAGCGGACGTTATGCACCATGTGCGCCGGGCCTATGAGGAATTCCTGCGCGCACCGCTTGGATCCTTGACCACCAATGGATGAAAGCGGATGAATCCTGGGCATGAGCATCTTTACACTGGCCAAATGACCGTTCTTTGGTATTATGTCCCGATTATGAAAAACTTCTGTTCCCTCGTCTTATGGCTGAGCCTGGGTCTGGCAGGCGCCCGGACTGCTGAAGCTCCCGATGATTACAGCGCCGCCGTGCATGCCCGTTTCCGCCCGGCAAAGCCCACCGTGCGCATGAACTACTCGGTTACATACCGACTGTTGGGTATGGAACTCAAACATCTGGCTATGGCCAGCGTGACGGCCACGGAAGGCCAATGGCCCGCGCCGGATGGCGGCGCGCCGCAACCGGCCTGTTTAGTCGAGTTCAATCTCCATACGGGTGACGGCCAAACCCAGCGCGGCATGGTGCAGATATCCAACCGTATCACCGCGGTACTGACCATGCCCGATCTGAATGCCGTGGTCTTTATCAAACGTTCAAAGCAACGCATTAACATGCTCTACCGCCGCAAACGACTGGATAACCTGGAGGTTTACAACCTTGAGAACGGCAGCCTTGATTACCTGCGCCATGACTACCAGGCCGGAACGATCAGCACCAACCTGGTCGGCGCCGAAGATCTGACGCGCCAAGGCAAGGAAGTTTCCCGTTTCCTGCGGGTGCTCCACGCCAATTATCATAATGCCGAGGCCCTGGCGGACTTTAATCCCGATACCCCCGTTTATATTTACACCGAGGGCAACCTGGTTCCGTTCATGCTGCTCTTCCACCCCCAACGTGATCAGGTGTCGGCGCTTGATGACAGCATACCGGCGCTCTACTTCACCGCCGTGCCACATCCCGATGCCGACGGTCGCGGGCGCAATTTCGAGATGTGGACTGCATCATTTCTCGATGTGTCGCAACGCACTCACTGCCAGGAGCTGATTGATCTGGCACAACACACCCTGCCCTGGAGCATGGTGCCGCTGCGCACGGACCTGGGACTGCCGCTCGGCGCAATCCGTTGCCACCTGACCGGCATTGAGGTCATTCCCGACCCGCGCACCCAGACCGTCCTTATTGGCAGTCTCATGCCGGCCGGTTCCTGAGATGCAAAAACCCCGTCAGATTCGTGTCCTGCCGGACCATGTCATCAACAAGATTGCCGCTGGGGAAGTTGTGGAACGGCCGGCGGCAGTGCTCAAGGAACTGCTTGAAAACGCCCTGGATGCCGGCGGTCGCTGGATCGATGTAATAATCAACGGCGGCGGCCGCGACCTGGTCAGCGTCAGCGACGACGGATGCGGCCTGGGGCGGGATGAAGTGCTGCTGGCCGTTGAACGGCATGCCACCAGCAAGATCACCGATCTGGATGACATTGAAAAGATTAATACTTTGGGATTCCGCGGAGAGGCGCTGGCAGCGATTGCCGCGGTCTCACGCTTCCGGCTTTACTCCCGACCGGCCGCTGAACAGGCCGGCACGGAGATGACCATCAGCGCCGGTAAAATCCAGGACCTGCGCGACCTGGGGTGTCCGCCCGGAACCACGGTGGAAGTACGCAACCTGTTCTTCAACGTGCCGGCACGGCGCAAGTTCCTGCGGACCCCGGCGACGGAATCAGGGCATATCCGGCACACTTTCCTCACCACGGCCCTGGCGCGCCCGGAAACCGGATTCAACCTGACTATGGACCGCAGGCGCATCTACAGCCTGCCGGCCGGGGATACGCTGGAACAGCGACTGCGCTCGCTCTTCCCCGGCCTGGATTACACCAATCTGCGGCCGCTGGACCTCGAACGACAGGGCGTGTCCGTCTCCGGCTACGCCAGTCTACCGGCGCTCAACCGAGCCGACCGCAGCGAACAATATTTTTTCATCAACGGCCGGCCGGCCGCGGCGCCCACCCTGTGGGCTTGCGTGCAGGCGGCTTATCGCGGCAGTCTGCCGGCCGGCCGGCACCCCTATCTTTTCCTGTTCATTGTCCTCAACCCGGGCGCGGTGGATGTCAATGTGCACCCTACCAAACGCGAGGTGCGTTTCCACGATCCGCGACTGTTGCGCGACGTCTGCACGGAAGCCCTGGGCCGGGCGCTGGCTCAGCCCGGGCCGGCACGGGCGGCAGATCCCACGCCTTCCACACCCGCCACAACTCACCCGCCCGCCGCGGCTTCTTTGCCCGCTTTGGACCATTTTCTGCGGGCCATGTCCACGCCGCCGCCCGTGCGCTCCGCCCGTCCGCTGTCGACACCGCTTTCAGCCATCGGCGGCGCGCACCCCTGCCCCGGCCGCCCCCCGGAACCGTCCGGCGCCGCAGGCACGCCCTGGAACTGGTACCAGATACTTGGCACCATCGGCGGGCGTTTCGTTGTACTGGAGACGGATGAGGGTCTGGCTCTGCTCGATCCGCATGCCGCACATGAACGCGTGCTGTACGAAAGCCTGTTGCGGCAATACCGCGAACGCACAACCGCCGCCCAGCCACTGCTCAGCCCCATCACCGTGGAACTGACGCCCACTGATGCCGGCCGCCTGCGGCGCGGACTGGAAGCCCTGCGCCAGATGGGGTTCGGGCTGGACGAATTCGGCGAGGACGCCTTCATCATCGACGCCCTGCCGGTCGGCTTGGAAGACAGCAACCCCGGGACTCTGGTGCGCGAAATAGCCGCCTTGCTGGATGAACCCGGCGCAGCGCGCGCCACCCTGGAGGAAGGCGTTGTCCGCGCGGCCTGCCATGCCGCTGTCAAGGCCACCCACAGCCTGCCGACGCAGCAAATCGATGCCCTGTTGAAACAATTACTGGCGGCGGAAATGCCCTATACCTGTCCGCACGGCCGGCCCACGCTGATCAACATCACCCTTCAGGAATTGAACAGGAAGTTCGGACGGGACTGAATGCGGCAACTGGCTTCATGTTTTGCGCATTGGGTCCGCAGGGCATCCTGGGCCATGTTGTAACGCGCCAGGTCATCAGGCGCCAGGCCCTCTTTCAAGGCGTCCCGTAGATCTTTGAGCGGCTCGCGCGCCATTTCAAAAAGATGCACCACATCCTGCAAAAGCTGCTCGCTGCTGCGGGAAAAACCACGCACTTCCTCCTGCGCGGAGTTGCGGTTGAGAAACAGCCACAACTGGCTGCCGACATTTTTCAGCTCACGCTCGTTCTCCATCAAGGCGCTGGCGGAACGCAGATAACACAACACCAGTTGCAGGAAGCATACAAAGGATTTTTCCTGCGGACTGGCACAGGCGGCCTTGGAAGCCATGACCGCATGCTCCAGGGCCGATTGCAGAAACCCGATTGCCACGTCCGCGTGACGCGACCGGGTCTCTTCTTCGGTTTTAAGACACTCGCTCGCGCGCGCCGCTGACATTTCAAAAAAAATATCGCAACGCGCCAGATGCACCACGCGATTGATGGTAAAGTTGCATTCCCTGCTTTGCATGATTCCCTAACCCGCCCTGTTTTGCGGACTGCAATCCTATTGTGAATGATACATGCTTCAAGCGGAAAGCGGCGTCAAGCCGCCGCACTCCAAAATATCATCATTTTGGGACCAGCTTCCGCGCTTGCACATTGTTTTATTTAATGCCATATTAACCGCCAGAATTCAAGCAAAATATGCCGTTGACCCAGCGCGACGGCAGCCCCGGGAGGACCGCCATGCTCGATATCAAATTTATCCGTGACAACCTGGACATAGTGCGCGTCGGACTGGAACGTCGCGGGCTGACCGACTGCCTGACCCCTCTTCTGGACCTTGATGCCGGCCGCCGCAAATTGCTGGCCGAAACCGAAGAGCTCAAGCATCAGCGCAACAGTTTTTCCGAGGAAATCGGACGCATGAAAAAAGCCGGTGACGACACCGGCGCGCGCCAGGCCGAAGTCAAGGCCATCGGACAACGGATCGGCGCCCTGGACGCTCAACTGCGCCTGATCGAACAGGATCTGCGCGCCACCCTGCTGGCCATCCCCAACCTGCCGGGCGCGGATGTGCCAACCGGCAAGGATGCGGCGGACAATGTCGTCGTGCGCACCTGGGGAGAACCGCGATCATTCGCTTTCACCCCCCGTACGCACCTTGAACTTGGCGAACAGCTGGGAATATTCGACTTCAGTCGCGCGGCCCGTTTGAGTGGGGCCGGGTTTCCCTTGTTCTTCGGACAGGGCGCCCGACTGGAACGGGCCCTGATCCAGTTCATGCTTGACCTGCACACTACCGAACACGGCTACCTGGAAGTTTCCCCGCCGTTTTTGTGCAATGCCGCCGCCATGACGGGCACCGGCCAGTTGCCGAAAATGGCTGAAGACATGTATTATGTCCCCACCGACGATTTGTATCTGGCGCCGACCGCCGAAGTTCCCGTCACCAACATCTACCGCGAGGAGATCATCAAGCGCGAACTACCGATCAAGCTGGTGGCCTATTCTCCCTGCTTCAGGCGGGAAGCCGGCGCCGCCGGCCGGGAAACGCGCGGCCTGATCCGGGTACACCAGTTCGACAAGGTGGAGATGGTGAAATTCGTCCGCCCGGAAGATTCCTACGAAGAACTGGAAAAACTTACAGCCAATGCCGAAGACGTGCTGCAACGGCTGCAGCTGCCGTACCGGATTCTGGCGCTTTGCAGCGGGGATTTGAGTTTTGCCGCCGCCAAGTGTTACGACATAGAGCTCTGGGCCGCGGGCCAGCATGATTGGCTGGAAGTCTCATCCTGTAGTAATTTTGAAGGCTTCCAGGCCAGGCGTGCCAATATCCGCTACCGCCAGGACGGCAAGACGGATTTTGTCCATACCCTCAACGGTTCCGGCGTGGCCCTGCCGCGCCTGGTGGTGGCCCTATTGGAAAACGGGCAGCAGGCCGACGGCTCGGTGATCCTGCCCGAAGCCCTGGCGCCCTATCTTGACGGACAACTACGTTTGGCGCCGCCCGCGGCCGGGCAGCAGCTCTGACGCCGACGCCTTGCCTGTTACAAAGGCATTTCCGTCATGGTGTAGCCTTCCGGGGGCATAAACATCTCATCGGCAACTTTTTCGCGCTTCACTGCGGTCACACGGGACGAAGTAACCATTTTCATGCCGCCCATGTCGATTTCGACGGTCTGTTCCACGGGAAACCCCTTTAACTCGCGCATTTTTTGCATCAGCGGACGCATCATGGGGTTCTTGCCGGCCAGTTCAAACAGGCCGTCGCGCAATTTGTCGTCCAGCTGAATATCCTCCGTGACCCACATGACCGACCGCGTGGCCACGGAACCGCCAGACAAAGTCATCACATACTCCCGGCAATCCCATTCCTTGATTTTTTTACTCTGACCGGTGGCTTCCAATTCAAATTCCATGCCCTCCATGCCCTGCAGACCAGCGCTCTGTTCCATGGGCATTTCCATATAAGAGCGCGTTCCCTCATTGACCATATAAATCTTCTGCTGATCGCTGCGCATAATCATGAGCATGTCACCCATGCCCGGCAATCCCGTAGCGCCACGCATTTCCATGCGCATTTTGCCCGGACTCAACCATATTTTCTGGGCCATGGATATCGGCGCCTGACCGGGCATGCCGCCGATTTCCACCGTTTGTTCGAGCATCAGATCATCAGCGCGGCCCGCCAGACAGACTGCCGAAATCGCCGCCAACACCGCCATCCTGCTAATGTTAAACATTGTCCGCCTCCCATTATGACTTTCCGGTTCCAGCGCTTGCCCAGCACCAGCTCTCCAGGACTGGTTACGCCTTATAAGAATGTTATCGCGCCAGGACCGCAAGTCAACCCGAATCACCATTGGAATTAATGAATTATGCGGTTAGGACCAAGCCGGTTCCGTCGGTAACGCGCCGGTGTAATGCCCAGCAGACTCCGGAATTGCCGGGTAAAGTAACTCTGATCACAAAAGCCCACTGCCAAAGCAATATCCAGGCAGCTCATGTCTGTCTGACCCAGCAACTGCATGGCCTTGTTGACGCGCAGCCGGATCAGGTGCTGCAGAAATGTGCGCCCGGTTTGCTGTTTCAGGATATGCCCCATCCGGTAAACGCTTAGGCCCACCGCCGCGGCCACTTCCCGCAAGGTGAGCGGGGCGCTGTAGTTTGCGGCAATGAAATCCAGAGCCTGCTCCAGCCGGCTGGACCCGCCCGGACGGCTGTGCCGGTAGATCCCATCCATGAAACCATCCAAGGCCTTCATCAAAACATGCGCCAGCGTTTCGAACTCATCCGCCAACAGTAATTTGCGCATCCAATGATGGTTCTCCTCCAGTAGCGGCGCCATGCCCGGACTGTCCTCCACTGCCGCCCGCGTCAGGTATCCCATCATTTCAATCGCCCGCGCCCGCAGCACGACCAGGTCGGAGGATGACAAAAACATTGCTCCCAGCATTTCGTTCAATACCCGCCGCGCGCCGTTGCGTTCGCCGGCCTTGATCAGCGCCAGCAGTTGCCCTTCCTTGTCCACGGGATATTCCGGGCGGCCCAGTTGCCGGTGTTTATCCATCGCTTCGGCAATCTGTCGCTGCTGGCTGGCCTTCAGCCGGTTTTCCTCCAGCAGCATGGGCTGCCAGCCGCTTATCTGATAAAATATCCGGGAAAGCCCCCGGGCCGCTTCACGGATGTCCGCCGCCGGCATGACCCGCAGACTGCCGGCATGCTTTCGCGCCACTACCGGATCAATCCCGCCGGCCGCCAATTCCTCGATCACTTCCTTTGGATCTCCATCATGCGCCAACACCTCGCCGCCCAGTATGCCGCCCGCCATATCACGCCCATCAACCATGGCTACCACCCAGCTGATAATGCCCGATACCCTGTAGAAAACATAAGGCTCACCCCAGTGCAAAGCCTCGTAAAGACAATGACGGGTCGCCTCAAAATGAGCCTCCAGGCCCGGAGCCGGACGGACCCCGCGCAATGACGCCACGGGACGGCCGGCCAGGTCCACCGGACAGGCATGCAGCCGGAACGTCCGGTAATAATCGCGACATACCTGATTCAAAGTTCTACGGGATGGCAGGCTCTTTTTTTGCATAATCCAGTCTTTTACCATTTTTTTGTGTATTTCAGCAAGAATGTTATAAATTTCAGCCGTTTTATCATATACATTTAATATTAAATCATCTTTAATACAACGCATATCGGAATACTGCCAGCGGCAATTTAAACGGAGCAAACCTCATGAGCGCGATTCTCGAGCAGATCAAGGAAAACCTGATCAAGGGCAAGGCCAACGATGTCAAGGCACTGGTGGACCAGGCCATCAAGGAAGATATCAATCCCGGCGAAATCCTCAACCAGGGCCTGCTGGCGGGGATGAGCATAATCGGCGAGCGGTTCAAGAAGAACGAGGTGTATGTGCCGGAAGTCCTGATTGCCGCCCGCGCCATGAAGGCCGGGATGGAGAATCTCAAACCCCTGCTGGCTTCCGCCGGCGTGGAGCCGCTAGCCACAGTAGTCGTGGGCACGGTCAAAGGCGATCTGCATGACATCGGCAAGAATCTGGTCTGCATGATGTTGGAAGGCGCCGGATTCAAGGTGATTGACGCCGGCATCAATGTGGAACCGGAAAAGCTGGTCCAATTGGCGCAGGAAAACAACGCCGCGGTGATCGGCGCCTCGGCCCTGCTGACGACCACGATGGTGAACATGAAAAACGTGGTCGAAAGCGTGAAGTCCGCCGGCCTGACCGGCAAGGTCAAGGTCATGATCGGCGGCGCGCCGGTCACGCAGTCGTTCGCCGATGAAATCGGCGCCGATGGCTATGCGCCGGATGCCGCTTCGGCCGCCGACCTGGCCCGGACCTTGGCCGGAAAATAAACGCCGCCGCCTCGCGCAGGCGCGGGCGAAAAGCTTAAGGTCATTCACGGCGTTCCATAACATGCATGGAACGCACCCACAATTCACCCTGCCCCTTGTAGTAAACCCGGGGCTCGATCACCAGGAACTCATCCACTTCAAAATCCAGCGTTACCGGTCCGGCCCGGCCGGCCGCGACCTCCATTCTCGCCAGAACTCTTCGGCCGCCACTGGTGGTCACATCCAGCACCGCTACCGGACCATCGGCCGGGCCTACGGTCTTGACCTCAAATACAGCCGAGAATCTGCCCGGGCAGATATTCCGGTAATTACCGAAGGCCAGCATCCCGTCTTTATCGCGCCCCGCGCGCGCCACCCGCCAGGTCGGCGCATCGTCCGCCTCCCGGAAGTTCGATCCGGTAAGTCGGTGCGCATTCGCGGCATTTAAGGAGAAGCCGTAGGGCGCATCACGGTCCATGGCCTCCAGGAACGGCGGCCGCGCCAGGTGCAAACGGAATGGCCGGCGGTCCGGGAAGTACCTTGCTACCGCAATTTCCGAGCCATCCGCCGCCGCCAGCGCCAGAGGCGCGCTGGCCAACCCGCGTGGATTGAAGACCGCGTAGTCCATGGGCCGATCCTCGCGCGGGCCGGGGCATACCATGAACACCAACGCATCCGCCGGAGCCGCGGCCTTGGCGGCCAGCAATTCGCGCCGCGGCTCGATCAATGCCCGCAACTCGCGCGCCGCGCCCAGCCCATGGCGCACCGGCCCGGCCGCCGCCAGCAGGACCAAAACCAGGGCGGCCCAGCGCCGGGCCGCCCGTCCGGGCAGCCACGTCCATATTCGCCGCAATCCCAGCGCCGCGCCCACCACCACAAACGGCAAAATTTCAAAATAATACCCCGGCCCGGTCTCATGCGGCCCGCGATGAAAGAAGAACACATACCCCAGCGGCACCGCCAGGGCCGGCGCCAGCAGCACCAACCAAAGCCGCGGCCGGCCCAGCGCGAACAGAATCAGGTACAACAGCACGCCGCCCGGCACACCCCACAACCACAGGTCCATCAACTTCAGGTTGTTGCGTAAAATCGTCAGACCCTTGACCAGATTATGTTCCCCGTAATGCCGGCGGCCGAACCCCAGGGCTTCCAGCGGCTCATAATACAGGTAAGTCATGGTGAAGGGATTGCCCAGAATCAACTGGTTGTAAACCAGCAATGCGGCTACACCCGCCGCGGCCGCACCGGCAAAGAACAATACCCCGCGCAAAGTGCGCATATCGCGCCGGCGCCACAGCAGCCACAGGGCATCCAGACCGAACGGCAGCGCCACCAGCAGCGCCGTGTAGGTGCGATTCAGACAGAGCCAGCCCCAGGCCAGCCCGGCCAGCAAAGCCGGCAGCGTCCGGCCGTAGCGGCGCCAGACCAGGTAACCGGCCAGCAAGGCTGCCGTCGCCAGCATGCCGCTGGTATGCGCCAGCAAGGTACCGTACGTAAAAACAAACCAGGGACTGGCCAGCAGCAGCAGACCGGCCATGACGGCGGCTGTGCGATCCGGCCGCGCTCCGGCGGTACGCGCATCACCCATGCCGGCCAGCGCCGCCGCCCAGGCAATCAGCAGCAGAGCCAGCCCCGCGCCGGCCATCACGCTCAAATGGTGATCCCCCAGCCAGGCGCCCGGCAGCAGGAACAGCACATGCCCGGGCGGATAGCGCGAAACCCAGCCAACCTCCTTTTCGGCAATGATCATCTTGTGATGAAAAAAACCGGTAAAAGGCGGACAGGGCCTGGTCAATTTGCCGTCCAGAAAGGTATTGGCCTGGAAAATGTAACTGTGTTCGTCCGTGGTCAGCGGTGTGCGGCACAGCACCCGCGTGGTGCTGTAAGCGGCCAGCGCCACGGCGGCCAGCGCCATGATCCATACCGGCAGCCAGCCCGGTCGGCCGCGCGTCATCACTTCAGCCACCCCTGCGAGAGATACCACTGCGTGGTCGCCGCCAACCCCTCGGCATTGCCATGCCGCGGCTGATACCCCAGCCGCTCGCGCAGCTTGGTGGTATCGAACG
>JAIVGW010000360.1 GCA_020201415.1 Lentisphaerota bacterium | reverse complement strand
CCATGGTGCGCGCCGCCGCCGCGGTGGCTATTCCTTTCCTGGTGCGCCTGCTGCTGCGCGATCACCTGCCATCAGGGAATGCGCAGGCCGTTTACCTGATAATGGGGGTCATGCTGGCGCTGGTGGCCGTGATGTGCGGCGCGGCTTTTGTCAACACCAAGTGGGGCCATATCCTGGGCGCTCGCATGGAGACCGACATGCGCGCGGATATCTTTGCCCACCTGCAGAAGCTTTCCTTCAGTTATTTTGACAATACCAAGACCGGACATATCATGTCCCGGATATCCAATGACCTGTTCACGATATCCGAAGTGGCACATCATGCGCCGGAGGACCTGTTTATTTCATTTTTCGTCATGGCTGGGTCGTTCACTGTCATGTTCAGCTTCAGTCCGTCGCTGGCGGTCATTGCCATGATTCCGCTGCCTTTTATGCTGCTGGTCGGCGGGGTGTTCCAGTCGCGCATGCGGCGCGGCTTCCGTCGGATTCGTGAGCGTATCGCCGACATCAACAGCAGCGTGGAAAATTCCATCCAGGGCATCCGCGAGGTCAAGTCCTACGCTAATGAAACACAGGAGGCCCGTAAATTCGATGCCGTCAACCGTGAGTTCCGCGCCGCCAAGGAAAACATGTACACGGTCATGGCCGAATTCCACGCCTCCATGATGTTCCTGACGGAGTTGTATCCGGTAGTGATTATCGGTGGTGGTGTCGTGGTCATGGCCATGGGACGCGCCAGCTTGCCGGACCTGGTGGCCTTCCTGATGTACATACAGTTCATGCTCAACCCGGTCCACCGTCTGGTGGGATTCGCCGAGCAGTATCAGCAGGGGGCCGCTGCCTTTGAAAGATTTGTGGAAATTCTGGACGTTGTGCCGGATATCGTTGATCGGCCGGGCGCCCGGACGCTGACGGAAGTGCGCGGTGCGATTTCCGCTGAGCATGTTTCTTTCCGGTATGACACATCGCCCGATTGGGTGCTGCGGGAGATCAACCTGTCGGTCAGTCCCGGTCAGACCGTGGCGCTGGTCGGCGAGTCCGGGGCCGGCAAATCAACATTAGCAGCATTGATTCCCCGGTTTTATGAGCCGCAGCAGGGTGTTGTACGCATTGACGGCATGCCGATTACCGAATTTACCCAGCGCAGCCTGCGGGCGCATGTTGCCATTGTTCAACAGAATGTTTTCATGTTTGACGCCAGCATCAGGGAAAACATCCTGTTCGGCCGGCCGGATGCTGATGACGCCGAATTGCTGGAGGCGGCGCGTAATGCCAATATTCTCGAATTCATCCGGGCCTTGCCGGAAGGCTTCGATACCCTGGTGGGCGAACACGGAGTGAAACTGTCGGGGGGGCAGCGGCAGCGTGTATCCATTGCCCGCGCATTTCTGAAAAACGCGCCTGTCCTGATTTTTGATGAAGCGACTTCATCGCTGGATACCGAGTCGGAAAACCTGATCAGACGGTCCATGCAGCAGCTTTGCGCCAATCGCACCACCATTATCATTGCCCACCGTCTTTCCACCGTTCAGCGCGCGCATTGCATATATGTCATGCGCCAGGGGCGCATAGTCGAGCAGGGCACGCATCAGGAATTGATAGACCATCAGGGCTGTTATCACCAGCTTTATTCCGGCTCGTTGTTTTAGCCCGGGCATGTCGCTCAGGATTTCGTTGTTAAAGTGTTAACATCTCCACATCACCTTTCCATGTTCGAGTCCGCAGTTTTGGGACGGTCGGCTTGACTTATGGCGTGTCTTTATCTATCCTCACACAATCTGCGTGTATTCACATCATGTTCGGACAGATGGGCGGGATTACATAGAGTATGAAACATGCCTGGTGATACGGGAAGGGTGGCTGAGTGGTCGAAAGCACCGGTCTTGAAAACCGGCGTCCCTACGGGGACCGTGGGTTCGAATCCCACCTCTTCCGCCATCTAATCTCTGTCACTGTCAGGGCGCGCGGCTTGGGAGTTTGTTGTGTATATGAGTGTGATGGAAAGCTTGACGCTGGCTTTGGTGCTGATCGGCTGGCTGGTGATGTTCGTGGGCGGCATCCGCTTGCTGGTGGCGGCGTTCCGGGTCAGTGTCGGGTGGGGGCTGGCGGTGCTTTTTATTTCATTCGCGGCTTTCGTCTTTATTTTCAAATATAAGCCCCGAGCCAGGGCGTTGTAATAAAATTTCAGGAGGTTTGGCATGAGTATATTACGTATGATCCTGATTCTGGTGCTGGGCACGCTTCTTTTCGTTGTGTTGCAGTTGCCGGATGACCTACACCAAGCCGATGCTGGTTTTGCCGGCCTGGCGGATGCCGATTTCCGCCGCATGGCGTCCACGGAGTGGAAAGCGGGTCGAAAAGCCGCGGCTGTGACACTTTTGGGATATGCCGTTGAAAACCGTCTGCCGGACGCGGCAGCCTGTGCCGGTGTGCGCGAAGGGTACCTTGCGGTAATGGAGATCGACCAATCGCTGACCGGAAATCTGGCCTTGCTGGGATTACAACAGGGAGGCGCTGACAGTGGGTTTGAAAGCCTGGCCGGGGAGACTGTCGCGGAATGGTTTGTCGGCGGGCACGCGCCACCTTTGTCGGCCGATGACGAATTTGGCGCTCAACTGACCGCGGTTCGCGAGTTATCCAGCCTGTTTCCCCCCGCCGATCCGGCCCTGCGTCTGCTGGCTATCGCGCATGCCGAAGGCTTGCTGCGCGCGGAGTTGCGCCAGCAGTTACGGCGCGCATTAGGCGGGGTGGCCGTGGAAGAAAGCGCGGCGGCGGTTGTCACGGTGCAGGAGACGGTCATGCCTTTATTGCAATTGGCGCGGCAATGCCGGTCCTGGGCCGAATTCGGCACCCTGTTACGCTATGCCGGTAGCGTGGATCAGGTCAAGCTCCTGGCGCGCATGGCATCACTGGCGCCCTTGAATTCCGGTAAACTGGCCCGGGGACTGATGGTGGTGGAGGCCGGTGAGCG
>JAIVGW010000359.1:2134-7853 GCA_020201415.1 Lentisphaerota bacterium | reverse complement strand
GGACCAGCCCGGTGGTGAAGGGAGATCGGGCGCCGGAGTGCAAAAGCATTCGCTCCACCGGAACAAGCCCGGTGGTGGCGGGAACCGGAGTGCAAAAGCATTCGCTCCACCGGGACCAGCCCGCAGAACAGAAGATTATCAGGTAAAACCGGGAGGCGTGGATGAAGAAGACCGAGGCCTTCTGCCTCCACTGAAATGAGTTTTAGGATTCTGCGACCAGGTAGAAATGAAAAGAGCGATAACCTTCAGGAGGAGTTTTTATGAAAATGCCGTATAGTCTTGTTGGGTTTCTGTTGATTCTGGTTACCGTCTCGGCGTTGGGAGATGTGCCGGCTGGGCAGATCCAGGGCGAATTGGACTGGCCGAAGGAATGGACCGTTTTCGCGCCGCTGACTCGGGAGGACCCCGTTCTCGGTGACGACGTGTTCCGCTCGGTGCCGGAGTCCATTCACTTGCCGGCGCGGGGCAGTTTCCCCGAGAGGACAATCAAGGGCCGCAAGATTGCGGTCGAACCCGGTAAATCATTCGATTTTTCCGAATTATTTGAACAGACAATGATAGGCAATGCAGCCTATGTCTTTCTTGAACTCCATTCACCGAAAGAACAACTCGTCACCCATGGCATGGGCGCGGACTGGTGGGTGCAGATCTGGGTGAACGGGAAGCCCGTTTTTGACACGCTTGAAGAAGGCAACGCGGCCAGCCCTATCGAGATGGTTAATCATCGAATGGATGTATCCCTGCGCAAGGACACCGGCGAAGTCATTGACGCCGAGTTGCGGCGGTTCCCCGATCCAGTGACCATTCAGTTGTCAAAGTCCCGCTATCCGTGGGAAGATCGTCATCTGGACGCCATTGTCTGGATGACGCCGCCGCAAGAAGGCGATCCCGTGCAAGGTCAACTGGAGGTCGCGCTGAAAGACGCCGACGGCGCCACGCTGGCCAAGCACTCCATCAATGAGCTTTCTCCTAACGGGCTTTTCTTCTCGCTGGGTTTTCCGGAAGCCCTGCGCGGCGGGGAAGGGGTTTTGGAGGTGACGTGGCGCGACGGCGATAGTGTCTTTGGAAAAGCCCAAAAGGCGTTTCATGTACTTGCGGCGTCAAACGTGCCCAAGGCGGGCAAAGTGCCTCTCCGCGTGCTCAATGGCCCGGGCGTAACGATGACCGGGGCGCCAATGACCGTGGGCGTGCCTTTTCCGCGGGGCGCGTTGCTTGACGAAGACCACGTAAGACTGGTGGATGAACAGGGGCGGGAATTACCCCTGCAAACGAAGGTCGCGGCCAAGTGGTCGCGTTTCGGGCCCATCAAATGGTTGCTGTGCGATTTCACCGTCGACCTCAAAGGGGCGCCGGAAAAGTTGTTTCTGGAATACGGACCGGATATCAAGCGCATGCCGGCGCCCCCGTTGGCCGTTAAGGAATCTGAACGGGGGTTTCCACAACTGGACACCGGCCGACTCCGCGTCAACGCGGACGGCCTCGCCGTCGATTTTTCTGGAGAAAATGATTTCGAAACTGTTCTCTCCTCGGCGGCACTGAGCGGTGCCTTTGTAACACGCGAAGACGGCAGCTCTTACAGCATGCCGGAGGAAGGCAAATGCGTCGTTGAAGAAAGCGGAAGTCAGAAGGTGGTAGTGCGGCGAACGGGTTGGTACGTCGATGAAGCACGGGGAGATCGGTTCTGCCAGTTTGTGACACGTTTTGTTTTTCACCGCGACAGCCCCGTTGTACGCATATTTCATACCTGGATCTACACAGGAGATGACAAGCAAGATCGTATCGGAAACATGGGCTGGCGTTTTCCCACGGCGGCCGCCGCCCGGCCCGATGGGATCCTGACCTCTTTCGACGATGGCGAATGGGTCACAAGCAAATCGCTGGTGCAATTTGATTACGATAAGTATCTGCTACCGCAAACGGGGAAAGAGCATTCCGGACGCGCCCCCGGCGTGTTGAGCGAGACAATTGGTGACACCCGCGTACTTTTTGGAGNNACCTTGCGCACCGTGGTCGATCCGGAATGGGTCACCGAAAGCGGCGCGTTTTCGGTTGCCGGTGACATCCATCACCGCGACGTCGAAAAATACCCCGAAGAAGAGCGCATCATAGATTTAATCTACAAGGCTCCGGGGCGGTGGGTTGAACGGCTGGGATTTTACGGGATGTGGCTGCACGGAGATTACCCGCATTGGAAGCCCAACCTCGAGGAGCGCACGGCATCCGCCTATCGAACCCTCGGAAAAAACCATCACACCTGGCCATATCGCTGGACGCCTTTCGCGCGTAGCGGCGATCCGGAACTGCTGAAGTTTGCCGAGACCGCCACCCGGCAGATGAGCGACGCCTATTTCTGCCACTACGCCACGGCGGACGTGGATGCAGCGGTCGGTCCCGACTACTACCGGCGCCAGGGCTGGTGGGACCGTTCGCTGCTGCCTTGGGCCGCCCGCCGCGGTCCCCTTTCTCGTACGTATACGATCGAGTGTGATTATCTTTGGGACGCGTGGTATTTGACCGGTTACACGCGCTCTCGCGACGTGGCCCTCCTGTTCGGAGAACTGACCAAACAGGACCACGTCACGACGACGGGACCGCGCGGGTCATGTTCGTTTTTGTCGTCGTACATCGATATGTATCGCGCCACGTTTGACCCTTGGTACTTGGCGGCAATCCATGAACTAGCGAAGTTGTATGACCATCTTTACGGTGACGACGAGGATGTGGATAAATTCACCTTCGCCGCCCAGGATAGTCCCCGGAGTCTTGGAAGCAGGCTGGTGGGCGCCAGAACCGGCGCCGGCGCGTCACCACATCTTGCCGCGTTCGCTTGGTCGCTGACCGGCGATGAATTTTATCTGGAACGCGCCGCCGCCGCCCTGGACGCCATAAAAATCGGCGTGTACGAGGGTGAGGTGGACTATCTCCGCGGCATCTGGCGTGATTTTGGCCATGCCTATATGCCCCTGCGAAACAATCGGTGGGACGGCCCCGCGATGGCCCTGGCGGCGATTGATAAGGCCGGATACACACCAGATCCGGCGCACGATCCATTTCAGATCAGACCGTCCAAGGTTGAAGTGGCGGATGAAAACACCTACGCCTTTCAACTGCCACCGGTGTTTATCCGTAAAACCGGCGCCGACGCGGTGACACTGTTTATTGATGCACACGGCAGAGGACTGTACAACAGTTTTCCCTTCCCGTACGAATTCACCCATCTAGCCGACGGCACCAAGCTGTCCGGCACGTGGACGCCCCCGGAACGCATCCAAATACCCGCGGACGCTCCCGAAGGAACGTATCGGCTTGATTTGCGGGGCAAAGTGCCCTACGGCAAGGAAGGTGAGAATATAACCAAGGATATGAAGAAAAGCCTTGAGCGACGGGTGGCCCACGTGTTTTTTCCGCTCGGCGATCCGCAAACACCCGAGGTAATGACTTTCGAGAGGCATCCGGAGGGCACCCGCGTGGTCGCGGGCATGCAGGGTTACTGGTTCATGGTTCCAAAGGGCGTTGACGAGTTTTGGATTGAGTTTGGTGGAGGCGAGCTCGATCGCTACTCGGTATGGAATCCCGACGGGAAACGTGTCTACGACGTTTATGGTTCCGACCAGGAATCAGAGTCTGGAAAAATCAAAATAAAGGTTCCGCCAGAGCAGGCAGGCAAACTCTGGCGCGCGACCGGCGGCGGTTTTTCGCTTGACCCTGTGATTCCGCCCTATTTCGCGGTCAGCAGGAAGAAGTGGTTTTTCCCGGACGATTCAGTCCTTAAAAAATGAGACCGGAGCAAGAAGGATATTTCGTGAGTATGCATAAACTATGTGTCGGACTTTCGCTGGCTTCAGTTGTTTGTGCCATATTTAGTAATCAGGCATTAGCGGAACAATGTATTATCAAGGATGGCCAGCCAAACGCGAAAATAGTCGTGGCGGAAAATTCACCAAGGATGGTCTCCTTCGCCGCTCTGGAACTGCAGTATTATCTTGAAAAAATGAGCGGCGCTAAGGTGCCGATTGTTTTTGAGCCAACGGATGATAAGCAGGTAAAGATATACGTCGGCGCAAGCAAATACACGGATAAACTGGGCATTGATGACGAAGGCCTTAAATATGGCGCATACCGCATGGCGTCAGGCCCCGATTATCTTGTCCTTCTAGGGCATGATTTTGACTATCATCCTCCAAAACCATATGCAATCAAAAGAAATGAAATAGAACAAGCGCTTGAAATATGGGACAAGAAAACTGAAAAATACACCGATCTTAAGTGGGGCTCACCCATTGGGGGAACGTCTTTCAAAAAATGGTGGAACCCGAACCGCAGCGCTGTTCATTTTAATGAATTCATGGAAGAACGTTACGGCAGGGAAAACCGTAAGGTGTGGAATCCAAACAATAGGGAATGGGAGTGGGGCCTTGACTATTGTGAAGGTTTGGAAAATGGTTATACGCCTGGATTCTGGATGCAGGACGAGGGCGGAACTCTCAATGCCGTATATGCTTTCTTGAGAGATCTTGGCGCCCGCTGGTATATGCCATCTGAAATCGGCGAAGTGATTCCCGAGATCAAGACAATTGCATTACCTGATGTCAATAAAACAGATAAGCCAGATTTTGCCGTGCGTTACTGGTTCTGGTACAGTGCCCTCCAAACTCCGTTCGAGCAAATTATGTGGGCGCGGCGCCTGGGGATGGGCGGATACTATGAAGCGTTTGGCGATATTGGCCATGCCCATGGTCTTGCTAATATACATAGTCGCAAAGAAATGCAGGAAAAACACCCTGAATACTACGCTTTGGATAAAAGTAATATAAGGAATACTGATTACCGGGGTACCGGCCATGTGTGTTTTTCATCAGAAGGTTTTTTTGAAGAGACTGTGAACTATGCCCGCTTTATGTATGATGAGTATGATGCGCCCCATATCTCCCTTTTTCCTCAGGATGGATTCAGGCATTGCCAGTGCGAGTCCTGCAAAAAATTGTCGAGCTCCGATCTTGTGTGGGGGTTTGTGGACAAAGTTGCCAGAGATCTTTATAAAACCCATCCGGACAGGATTGTCTCCTGCACGGCATATACCCCGTATATCAACCCGCCGTTAAATGTGGAAAAATTCACCCCGAATGTTGTTGTGGTCATCGGAAAATCCATGAGAGTACTTATGGATGACCCGGTAAGATGGCGGACTTATACATCAAAAGTAGAAGGCTGGAAAGAAAAGATTTCATCGGGCATGATAATGCGCGGCGAAAACAACCTGTACCACAAAAATCAGATTGACTATCCTGTGATCCATCCCCGTAACATGGCGAAAGACCTGAAATACTTAAAAGAAACAGGTATCGGCGAATCCAGCGAAGTAAGCCAGACCGGGGGACACTGGGCTGCTCCGGGGTGTGACCATCTGAACCTATATGTTCAGGCACGCTTCCTCTGGGATGCCGACCAGGATATAGAGAAAATGCTCGCTGAATATTATGAAATATTCTACGGCCCGGCGGCAAAGGAAATGAAAACAGCTTTTGATTTTGCGGAAGCCAAATACAGCCGCACAGACAAAAGCGGTAATCGCAACAGATGCAATCCGCAAAATGTCCCGCTTTCTGACCGTGTAAAATTACTTGAACTATTACACAAGGCAAGAAATGTTGCGGGGGATAAAGTTTACGGTAAGAGGATAGATGTGATTATCAGTGAACTGCCCGATATTGAAATGTTG
>JAIVGW010000359.1:0-2078 GCA_020201415.1 Lentisphaerota bacterium | reverse complement strand
ATGCTCTTCAGATCGAAGCTTATAATTTAAATAGTAACGTGGAAAGTAAAACATACAAACTTCTGGAAAGATTGTCGCTGCGCATCAAGCCGGAAGTCGATACTTTCTTTACAGTCAAATGGACGGAAAAATCGCTTGTCTTCGATATCCGTTGTGAAGAACCAGATATGCGTCTTATTCAAAAAGCAAAGAATATTTGGGATGGAGACAGTATCGTGTTGCTTATCGAAAGCCCATACCACAGTTATTACCATATAGAAATTGACCCCGAAGGCAGGATATTCGATGCCGATCGCTGGGGCTCGATTGAGCCCCGATGGGAATCAATGGCTGATGTTAAAATTGAAAAAGGCAAGGATTACTGGACTGCTAATATCTCCATCCCGATTGCCATCGTCGGGGAAGAAGGGGCAGAAGGCGACCCCTTGAATTATGTTGTAGCGCCGAGGATTAAGCCCGGCAGTGAATGGTTTTTCAATATTGCCCGCCGTCGTCCGCGGGAGCGGGAAGGCGACAAATTCAGCTTGCAGGAAACCCATGTATTATGCAAAAAGGGACGCGTGATGTTTAAGCCAGAGGAGTTTGCCAAGTTATTAATCAAATAGAGTAGATGTTACTTCTAATAGGCCCAAAGGAAAAAACGCATGAAAATTCAAGCCGGCGAAGCATATCAACGTTTCGAAAGACACGCTCTCACATCATCATGTGAGCTATTAGCCATCGGGCTACTCGCCCTGGTGTGCGCCACGGCGCCCTCGGTGCAGGCCGCGACATACATCGTGGAGGACGGCAAACCGGACGCGCAGATCGTGGTCAGTCCCGACCCGCAGCGCCCAAGAATGGCTGCTTTTGGCGCCTTGGAATTGCAGCGTTATTTGGAGAAGATGACCGGGGCTAGGCTTCCCATCGTGACCAAACCAACGGACGCCCAACCCGTGAAGATCTACGTAGGCGAAAGTGAATACACTGACAAACTTGGCGTGACCGCCGAGGGTCTCAAGCACGAGGCTTTCAAAATGAAGTCCGGGGACGGTTGGCTTGCTCTGCTTGGCAACGATTGGGATTTCATTCCCAAAGAGCCGTGGGCTCGAAAAAGAAATGATAAAGAGCGGGTCGTTGAGGAATGGGACAAGCTCACCGAGAAGGCTTCTGGCGGAAGCAAATGGGGTCCCCTTGGTAGTTCGACCTTCAAAAGGTGGTGGAACCCCGGAGATTTCCACGAGCAAATGACTCAGCTTTACGGGGAGGAAAACAAGTTTATTTGGAACCCAATGGACATTGATAACAGCTCCCAGGAAAATCCAGGACCAGGCATGGGGGCCGGATTTTGGCAACCCGACGGGGGTGGGACCTTGAACGCCGTGTGCGAGTTTCTCCGCACACTGGGCGTCCGGTGGTACATGCCCGACGAAAACGGACTGGGCGAAGTGGTCCCAACCCTAAAGAGCGTCGAGCTTCCGAAATTGGACGAGACCGTTCGTCCTGAATATCCGTTCCGTTACTGGTTTTGGTATTATTACGGAAAATTCCCCTTTGAGCATGTCATGTGGGCGCGCCGCCTTGGCATGGGATCCACGCACGAAATGTTCGGACCTGCCGGAATCGCACACGGGGGCACATCGGTTCATAGCCGCAAGGAAATGCAGGAGAAACACCCGGAATATTACGCTTTGATCGGTGGAGAACGGGATGTGAATTTTCGCGGTACGGGCAGAGCCTGCTATACCTCGGAGGGATTCTTCAACGAGACCCTGAACTACACCAGATTCCTTTTTGACCACTATGACGCCCCAAGCGTCAGCTTGTTCCCGCAGGATGGTTTCGTAAAATGTGAATGTGAGGCTTGCGCAAAGAAAACAGAGTCGGAGGTGGTTTGGGAGTTTGTCGACCGTGTAGCCCGGGAGCTGTACAAAACCCACCCGGACCGGTTGGTCACCTGCGGAGCCTACGCATCCTACGCCGATGCACCGGAAACGATTGATCAATTCAGCCCCAACGTGGCGGTGCTCATCTGCAACAGCGGCCGTGCCAAGTTTGACGATCCGGTGGTTTGGGAAAAATACCACGATAAAATCAAA
>JAIVGW010000358.1:4676-6068 GCA_020201415.1 Lentisphaerota bacterium | reverse complement strand
TCTGCCTGTGGCACGACTCAACAACATCGGTTTCAGTTCCTTTTTAAGAATTGGCACATTGAATAAATTGATTCTCATATTCTCCTGCTCAGATGATAAATAATTTGTTGATTTAATGAGGTGAATTGTATCATAATATCCCTTTATTACTTAGCTCCGGGTTGCCCAAAAAAGGGCAAGACCATTTTGTAAGCCGGCGGATCATGGAGGATATTATGCAAACAATTTCAGGCCAATCTCAATCGGAGGGGGGCGGTTCGGCAGGAGCGGCTGCCATCAGCAATTCCTGGGTCAAACAGGCGCAATTCGGCATGATGATTCACTGGGGTTTGTACGCCCTGCCGGCCGGCGAGTGGCGCGGCCGGCGTATGCCCGGGATCGGCGAGTGGCTGCAGTCATATTTCAGGATCCCCAACCAGGAATACGGCGCCCTCGCCGGAGCCTTTAATCCCATTTTGTTTGATGCCGAAGCGTGGGTACAACTGGCGCTTGATGCCGGGATGCGCTATCTGGTCGTCACCAGCAAGCACCATGATGGTTTCGCGATGTATCACTCCCGCGTGGATGCCTACAACATCTGTGATGCCACGCCGTTTAAGCGCGATGTCATTGCCGAACTGGCTGAGGCCTGCCGCAAAAACGGTTTGAAATTGGGCCTGTATTATTCACAGGCTCTGGACTGGCATGAGCAGCATGGCGGCGGCTATAAGCAGGAACCCGGCCGGCGTCCCATGAGCTGGTGCAACGATTGGGATTTTCCCGATAGTTCCCGCAAGGATTATGGCCTATGTTTTGAGAAAAAAATCAAACCCCAGGTGGAAGAGCTGTTGCGCAATTATGGCGATCTATGCCTGATCTGGTTCGACATGCCCAAGACAATTTCCCCTGAACAGAGCTTTGAGCTGTTCCAGCTGATCAAGCGGTATCAGCCGGACTGCCTGGTCAACACGCGCATCGGCAACGGCCTGGGGGATTACCGTTCCATGGGCGACAATCAGATTCCGGATGAATTCATGCAGGACGCGCTGGTCGAGACGCCGGCCACCTTGAATGATACCTGGGGCTACAAGGCTTTCGATCAGAACTGGAAACCGGCCGAAGAGGTACTACGGCTAAAGCGTCATCTGCAGGAGCGCGGCGTCAATTACCTGCTGAATGTCGGACCGGATTATCTGGGGCGTATCCCCGCGCCCAGCGCCGATATCCTGAGATCTGTCGGCGGTGCTGATCCTGGCGGGTCATGACCGCCAGGTAACCGGCCGTGCGGACAACCGGATGGATTGCGCGCGGGTAGCGGTCGGCAGGGGTATGTTTGTCCGCTGCCGCTGGCTTCTATGAGGAGTATCTCTAAGCCGGATTGGCGTGGGCGGCCAAGTCAAAACATTTTGAGAC
>JAIVGW010000358.1:0-4623 GCA_020201415.1 Lentisphaerota bacterium | reverse complement strand
TGAAACAGCCGATACCGGGATGCAGCCAGCGGTTGGGGATGAAGGTATAATCCATGGTCAGACCGACGGCCCACAGGTCGAAGGTCGTTAATCTTTTGTAAACCACGCTATCCGGGTCGATGCTGCTGATCAGGGCGTAGCCTGCCAGCCCCAGGTGCAGAGTGCGGTCCAGCGCCGGGCCCAGGCGCAGTCCCATCAACTGCGCCGACTTGTCGCTGATACGGGTGGTCTTGAGTTCCGGCTGGATGAAAAAACTCCATTCATCGTTGCCGCGCACCAAGGTTTCAATATGCTGGGCGGCCAGGGTGCCGTGTAAAAACGCAACGGCCAGCAAAATGGCAATGTATCTCATGATTATTCTCCGGGCGGACCTGCCGCCGTTCGCATGACAGCACAACGCCGCATGCGGTTTCAATGCCTTGATTTAATCCGGTTTTGCGGGGCCGGTCAAGTCAAAACATTTCTGTGTTTTCAAGGTAGGGCGCGATCTCCGAGCGCGCCGTGTTCGGGGGGTGTGGCCATATTGCGTCAAGATGCATCATTCACGCCAGGATTTGAACTCGTAATAAGTGGGCGTCCCAAAACTGCGGACTGAAAAATGGCCACCTTAAAAACAATCCCGGCTTGACGCGCCTCAGCACCCTTCGGCTTAGCTCAGGGCAGGCCCTTCGGCTTAGCTCAGGGCAGGCAGCGCTTCGACTGAGCTCACGCCGAAGTCTGCGCCCTCCAGAGGTTCTTGCAAAACCCCAGCGGCTCGGCGAGACGCCTCGCCCTACCTTCCCGGATTGCTGCCTAAACGGGTAGGGCGAACCGTCCCGGTGAGCCGCATCTGAACGCACCCGTGGGGTTTTGCAAGAGACTCTCCAGTATGATATCATGAACTGCTTGATGATATTTTGGAGTGCGGCGGCTTGACCCGCTTTCCGCCTGAAGCATTTATCATTACCCCAGGATTCCAGTCCGCAGTTTTTGGGGCGGCAGTGCTCGTTGACAATGAGAGCGCACTGCGTTAAGATGGAAGACAGCGGATTTCTATCGCCACATACAGGCACCGGTAAGCATCATGGGAGGGAACATGTCGAGCGCAACCATGGCCGCGGGACAGGCAATCAATTTGGCGCAGGCGGTGGATTACGCCGCCGGGTCGGTCGTCAGCAAGACTCTGGTGGATAAACCAGCCGGTTCATTAACCTTGTTCGCGTTTGACGCGGGGCAGGGCCTGAGTGAACATACTTCGCCTTATGGTGCCGTGGTGCAGGTGTTGGATGGCGAAGTTGAAATCATGTTGGACGGGCAGCCGCATGTGGTGAGCTCAGGTGAGCTTTTCAGCATGCCGGCGCACTTGCCCCATGCACTGCGGGCGGTTAAAAAGTTCAAAATGCTGCTGATCATGATCCGGGAAAAAATGCCGCCGGTGACATGATCTTCCGGTCGAACCGCTGACTCACGACATGAGTTCCCGGGCTACGTAATCGGCCAGTTCCCGCCCACGGGCGGTGAGCATCCAGCGGTGTCCGGCATATAGCGTCAGACCCTCCTGCGCCAGGTGCTGCATGGTTTGTTCGGCGCCGGCGCGGCGGACCAGCGCGGCATTGACGCCCCCGCGCATGCGCAATCCGAAAACCATTTTTTCCATAAGTTTGAGTTCCGGCGTCAACAGTTCAGTTTCAGACGGCGGCCCGCGGCCGGCCTCCAGCGCCTCAAGGTAGGCCGTCAGATCAGGGGCGTTCTGATAGCGCGACATGCCGATGTGGCCGGCGGCTGCTGGCCCGAATCCCAGATAACGCCGGCCCCTCCAGCAATCCAGGTTATGACGGCAGGCCCGCCCGGGCCGGGCGTAGTTGGAGATTTCATAGCGTTCATAACCGGCGCGCCCCAATAAATCCTCAGCCAGTTGCAATTCCAGCAGTTGGCGTTCGTCATCGGCAGGTTCGATCTGTAGGGTGCCGGCCATCTGCATCAGGTGTGTGTTTTCCTCCAGGGTCAGGGCATAGACGGAAACATGCGCCGGCTGCAGGGCGACGGCCTGTTCCAGTGTGTTGCGCCAGGTGGCGGCGGTCCCGCCGGGGATGCCGGCCAGCAGGTCCAGGTTGAAGTTGTCAATGCCGGCGCCGCGGATGGTGTCCACCGCCTGCCGGATATCCGTGGCGTTGTGCGGGCGGTTGAGCAGGCGCAGTTCCCGGTCGTGGAACGATTGGGCGCCGAGGCTGATGCGGTTGACGCCCTGTCGCGCCAGGCTGCGGGCCGCGTCCGGAGTCAACGAGCCGGGGTTGGCCTCAACCGTCCATTCATAACGGGGGCTGAGTTGAAAAGTCTCGCGCAACAGCCCGGACAGTCGCTCCAGCAGGTCGGGCGCCAGGATGCTGGGCGTACCGCCGCCGATATAGATGGTCTGGGGATGAATTCCGCGCCAGGGATCAAGCTCGCGGGCCAGGGCCGCCAGCCAGCGCTCCGCCGTCGTACGGGTATAACGTTCGGAATAGAAGGCGCAATAGGCGCATTTACCCGCGCAAAAGGGCACGTGCAGGTACACGCCGTGGATCGGGCCGGGGTCAGCGTGGGCAGGCATCCAGTTTTTCCAGCAGTTCATCGGGAATCTCCAGATCGCCGAATCCCCGGCCCAGTTTCACTTCGGGCATGGGGGCGCCGTGGAAATCCGTGCCGCCGGTAACCAGCAGGTCCAATTGGCGCGCCAGCGCCAGGTAGTGCTTGCATTGCCGACTCTTCTGCTGGGGATAATAAATCTCGATACCATGGCCTGGGCGAAATGCAGCCGTCCGATATTGTCTTCGCCGGCGTAGGCGGCCACTTCGGTCATGGTCAAGGGCATGCCCATGTCATTGATATGTTTGAGGATTTCATTGTTGCGCGCCACGCGTCCGGCCCTGATCGTCGCCAGACTGTCGCGCAGGCCGGGCTCATGATGGTCGATCAGGTAGCCCAGGATATGCATGGTGCCTTGTGCGCAATCAGCGCTGATTTCCACGCCGGGTACGGCGCGCACGGCGCTGTCCCGTCCGGCTGCCAGAAACCGGTCCAGGCCCTCGATGCTGTCGTGGTCGGTCAGGGCCACCGCGCTCAGGCGTTGGAAGGCGGCCTCGTGAATCAGTTGTTCGGGAGTGAAACTGCCGTCGGAAAAGCTGGAATGAGTATGCAGATCAATCATGGCGTAACATTATGGTTGACTTTCAAGTTTAAAAAATATACGAATAACGTCCTGTTTCCGCCAACGTAGCTCAGTCGGTAGAGCAGCGCATTCGTAATGCGCCGGTCGTCGGTTCGATTCCGACCGTTGGCTTTCTTTTTAACCGTCGGTCTGTTCTTCCGGCTGCCCGTGGATCCAGCGTTTCACCGCCGGACCCAGCGCATCAATTTTCGTGATGGTGGCGGTGCGAAGACTGCCGTCGGCGGTCGGCACCTCGACCTGCGCCCCGGCGTTCCGGCCCAGCAGCAGCTCCGCCAGCCGCGCGCGCAAGGGTATGATGCCCAGGGCTTCGTCATGATCCCATTCTCCGAGGATGCTAAAGGTGTCTTCCGTGCTGTTGTCGTATTGCAGCGTTACCGTGGTTCCCGGCCCGGCGCGGTCAGTGGGGAAGTTTTCGAAATCGGTGGCGCGGATTTCGCTGAGCAACTTTTCGAATTCGGCGCGGCGCCGCATCAGGATGCCCTGGGTTTCCTTGGCCGATTTGTATTCGAAATTTTCTCGTAAATCGCCGTAGGAGCGGGCCTGGCCGATGTCGCGGCTGTTGTTGGGGATATCCTCGTTGACCAGTTTGTGGAGTGCGGCCTGGCGTTCCTGGTAGGAGCGCAGCGAAGTCAAGCGGGCCGGCGCGGCGGCCGGCGTGTTTTCAGCCAACACATCTTCAAGTTCCGGATGCAGTTTAACCAGTCGCATCAGGAGGGTCATGTTGTCGATACCCATGCCGGGGACGGCGTTTTTGAGACGCAGGGCGAAATCACGGCGTTGCTGATCATTCATTTCACGGCAGGCCTGTCCCAGCCAGGCGGGATCAGCCAGGCTGTCGCGTAATTGATTGCGGCAGCGGGTGCGCCCCACGCCGGCCATGCCCGGGTTTTCCAGCAGGGTCAGCACACTGAAGGCCAGCCGGCCGTCCGCCAGTAATCCGTGTGTGGCGCGGAATACAGGATTGCGGCATAACCAGGCAATGATTTCCATGGGCGGCGTTTCCGC
The DNA here is from genome assembly GCA_020201415.1 of Lentisphaerota bacterium. Taxonomy (GTDB): domain Bacteria; phylum Verrucomicrobiota; class Kiritimatiellia; order JAAZAB01; family JAAZAB01; genus JAIVGW01. Next base: position 431 of record JAIVGW010000358.1, on the reverse strand, counting down.
CTGCAGCAGCCCGCGCATACGGGCGGCCACGGTGGTGCCGTCTTTCCGCGCCTCAAGATGGCGCAGGACTTCATTCAGGCTGCCGAGATCGAATTCCGCGATGCCGGCAATGAACAGGGCAATGGCGCGGTCCGGGTGTATTTTTCGGAGAATTTCACACAGCGTGCCCTGGCTGCGCGCGGGAAGTTCCGCCAACACTTCCCGGAACACCTCCGGCTGGAGCAATAATTCCGCCTGGGCGCTGATTTCCGGAGTGTCGGGCGCCAGGCCCGTCTCCAGGGCCAGCAGGAGGGCTCGGGCCCGGACCAGATTGTCGCGCCGTCCGGCTGACTGGAGAATGAACCGCAGGCGGTCCTGCAGGATGGCGGCCAAATCCCCGTCGGGTGGCGGCAATCCGGTTGCGGCGCGGATTTCCTCGCATCCCTGGAAAA
>JAIVGW010000126.1 GCA_020201415.1 Lentisphaerota bacterium | reverse complement strand
CACTCACACACACACCCACAAACTCACACACAATCACCCCAAGTTTCCCCCCTGCACCTGCACTCGCACCGTTAAGTGGCGGCATGAGGCTGGACTGTCAGTCGATTGTTGGCGCTGACACCCCAGACAGACGGCTGATCAACGTGTCTGAATGCAGAACCGGCTGCCGAGCCTCGAAACTGGGGCGCCGGCTGCGGTAGATGATTCCGACCGGAATAGAGTCGCCCCATTGGAACGCCAGCGTTAGGGCCTGCATTCGGTCATATGGGTCATGTTCCGTCGTCACCGGCCGGACTCGCTCCTTGTACCATTTGAAGGTGTTGACCTTGTTGAAGGATACGCATGGTTGAAGGATGTCCACGAGGGCGAACCCCTCCTTGTGCCGCAACGCCTCCAGCAGGGTGGCATTAAGATGAGCCGGATCGCCGGCAAAGGTTCGCGCCACGAAGGAACAGCCCTCGACAATCGCCAATGCCAACGGATTAAACGGCATGGACACTGCGCCATGCGTTTGAATCTTGGTCACAAATCCTTCGTCGGAAGTGGGGGACGCCTGGCCTTTGGTCAGTCCGTAAACCTGATTGTTATGCACAAACACCTTGAGGCCGATATTGCGACGGATGGCATGAATGAAGTGGTTACCGCCTTCCCCGTACATGTCGCCATCTCCGCTAATGACGATCACCTCAAGTTTGTGATTGGCGCACTTGATGCCGGTGGCGGCCGGCAACGCGCGGCCATGCAACCCGTTGAAGATATTGCAAGGCGGTGTCACATAGTGAGGGAATTTGGCTGCCTGCCCGATTCCGGAGACCAGCACGGTTCTGTCAGGATTCAGGCCGCTTTCGGCCAGCGCGCCTACGAATGCTTTGAGAATCGGGAAGTTGCCACATCCCGGACACCAGGCGGGAGTCGTATCAGCTTTCCGTAAATCCAGTGGCGGCATCATGGACCGATCCTTTCCGCGATCTCCGCTCCGGTAAATGGCAGTCCATCATAGCGGAGCAGGGTTTCGGCTTGCGCCAGTATCCCGGTTTCCCTCAGTAATGCGTAAAACTGGGCGGTCTGATTGCCTTCCACGCAACAAATTCGGCGCCGTCCTATCAAGCGGGGCTTCCACGCTTCGGGCGACAGTGGCCACACCTGGGACGCATGCACCATGCGTTTGTCCTGTTGCGAAATCCGCGCCTGAAAATCCTCGGACAAATGGCCGGCGGCATCGTGTTCGTCCGAATCAACTACCACCCGCGCCGCGCCACCTGGAATGGCCCGGGGAGAGAGGCCGCCGTCGGCAGGAAGCCGATATCTTTGGTAGTCCGCATCGGCATCTTCCGCAAGGCAGCGGTCAATCGGCGCATCTGTTTCCGGGAACGGCGGCACGAGCTTCTGCATGTCCTGGAGGAACTGATCTGTGAGCAGCAGTGCGGGCGTCTGGTGCCGATGCGCCGTCTGCAAAGCCATGCGCATTAATGAGTAACATTGCGCCACCGTCCCCGGCGCATAGATCGCCCGGGGAAACTCGCCATGACCGGCCCGCAGCGCAAACTGCAAATCCTGCTGCGCCGTCCGCGTCGGCATGCCGGTAGCCGGTCCGGGACGCTGGGCGATCACAACAACGGCCGGCAGTTCCATCATTCCCGCCAACGATAGTCCTTCGGCCATGAGTGCGAAGCCACCGCCGCTGGTGGTCGTCAGCGCCGGCACGCCGGCATAGGTGGCGCCGCACACCATGTTGATGGCGGCGATTTCGTCTTCCGCCTGTTCGACCAGAATGCCGTAGAGGTCGGCCTTTTCAGCCAGCCAGCCAAGCGTCGCCGTACTGGGACTCATGGGATAGGCTGCCACGAACTTCACCCCGGCCGTGGCCGCTCCCAGTCCCAGCGCCGCCGCCCCGCTCCAGAGTTGGCCTGCCATCGAACCGGATTGAGGCGGAGCATGCAGGCGCTCCCACAAACCAGCCTCCCCGATGTGGGAATGGCCGGCACGGGCGCACTTCGCGTTCGCATCCGCCAGATCCCGGCCTTTTGGGCCAAACGACTTTTCCAGATAGGCGCACAAGGTGTCTACCGGGTATCCGAGCAAAGCGAAGACCGCACCGGCCATCACGCTGTTTGCCGCCAAGGCCGAACCGGTTAATTTCTTGGCAATTTCTGTGGCATGCAGCGATACGATGTCCGCAGTGGAAGCAGCTTCACAATTGTGCAGATGTGTTCCGCCGGACGCTATGTTTTGGGATAGGACTTCCCCGGAAACCTCCGTGAACGAAACCAGCAGGTCGGCCTGCTCCTTGCCGGCGAAACATTCCCGTTCGCTGACCCGGAGATCACACCAATTCAAGCCGCCGCGGATGCGTGACATAAAGCTCTGTGTGGAAAGCAGATGCACACCCAGGCCGGACAGTCCGCCGAGTAGCATGTTGCCTGTCGTGTCGACTCCCTGGCCGGCCTCGCCTGCAATTCGTATCAGTATATCCGCCATCGTCACCCTTCAATATGTCGCTCCACATCGTGCGGTGTCGCTGTGCGATCCTGGCGATGTATTCGCCATGGAAACGGACAGTTGCCCATCCGTAATTCCATCAGTTCAATATCCAATGTGATATTACAAGACCACGTCGCCTGGGACTATGGGGTCAAACCCTACCTGGTTAGCACTGAGGAAATGACGAACATCGTCCGCCGGGGGCGTCATTGAGCGACAATATTGTCCAAGTTGCATTCATCAGTTCACCGGCCTCAAGTCATCGGTGGACTGTATGGATTCAAAGTGAATGCACAGGTTCAGCAGCGAAAGTGCGCCGTTGGCCGCGCAGACCTCGGGAAAACGCGCGGGGCAAACATCCGAGAGAACACGGACCGACAGAACTCACGCTCGCGCTACTTGCGGTTCGTGAGGATCCAGATATATATGGAAATGCCGGTGTTGTAGAAGAGCTGGTCGGGCAGCGCGACGACGTCTTCAAGCCAGTCGTTTTCGATGATGCAACGAAGTATTCCGATTCACCCTGACCGGCGTCGCCGGTGAACAGTGGCGAACCATTGAACACGATGCCGATCCGGCTGCCCTCTGAGTGCGGACGGCTGGGACAGCCGTCCCTACCATTTGTTTCAATGGGTAGGGACGCATCTCCGAGGCGTCCGTGCGGACGGTTCGGAGAACCGTCCCTACCAACGGGACGCATCTTGTCGAGCATGTGTTGCAGGAAAAGCAGGGCCCCGTCATTGATGCGTGGCCAGCCTGCCCCAAAGTGCCCTTCATAACCGAGCGTATCGCGTTTCTGCTCGATTTATTTCTGCTGCTGTTTCCATTCCACGCCGAAAAGCGGATTGGCCAGCATATAGTCGAACGTCCACTTCTTGTCGTCGCGATCACGTGCGAATCCGTCCTTTGTAAACGTGTCGCCCTGGGCGATCTTGTCGGCCGTCTCGTTCGATTGTTCCGCGCTAATCCGAATCAATTCCTCCAGGACCTGATCTTTTGTCGGAGCCAAAAGGCAATCGAAGCGGCGCAGCACGGTTAGGGGCAAAATGACCATCTGTGCCTATCCTCTATGGCGGCTCGCGGATCGTCGCCCGGACGCTTCGTTCCATTTCCAGTCCCGTATTTCCGGCAGGTCCTGGCCGTGCTTTGCGATGTACTGTTTGTGCTCCAGCAATTTGTCGCGGATCGCCTGTTTGGCGTAGGCCGCGCGCGGGCCGAGGGCGGGCACGCGATCTATGACTTCAGCCACGAGGTGAAAGCGGTCGAGGTCGTTCAGCACCACCATATCGAACGGGGTCGTGGTGCTGCCTTCTTCCTTGAAGCCACGCACATGCAGGTTCTTGTGATTGGTGCGGCGATACGTGAGCCGGTGAATCAGCCACGGATACCCGTGGAAGGCGAAGACGATGGGTTTATCGGTCGTGAACAGCGTATCGAAATCGCGGTCACTCAGTCCGCGGGGATGTTCGCTTGGCGGCTGTAGCTTCATGAGGTTGACCACGTTCACCACCCGGATCTTCAGATCCGGGAACTGTTCGCGCAGCAACTGCACGGCCGCCAGCGTTTCGAGCGTAGGCACGTCGCCGCAGCAGGCCATGACCACGTCCGGTTCGCCGCCCTCGTCGTTGCTGGCCCATGGCCAGATGCCAAGGCCGGCCGT
>JAIVGW010000125.1 GCA_020201415.1 Lentisphaerota bacterium | reverse complement strand
CGGATGCCGCCGAATTACCCGCGCCCCACCAGCATCTCGCCCTGTGGCTGGATGATGGCCGCATCCTGCAATACCGCGACACCCGCAAGTTCGGGCGCTGGCGGCTGACTGAAACACCGGATGATATTTTGTCCGCGTTGGGTCCCGAACCATTGGACGCCGCTTTCCGATGGACGGATCTTTATCGGCGTATGCAGCATTCCTCCCGGCGTCTCAAACCCCTGCTGCTGGATCAGACATTCCTGGCGGGCCTGGGCAACATCTATGTCGATGAAGCCCTGTGGCTGGCCCGACTGCATCCATGCCGTTCCGCCGCCGACCTGACACAGGACCAGGCGCGCCAACTGTACCGAGCCATCCGGCGGGTGTTGCGACAAGGCATCCGCCATGGAGGGACCACCCTGGGGGAAGGATTGGGTAATTTCAACAGCCTCAACGGCCGTGGCGGCAATCGTGAAAAGTTGCAGGTTTTCCAGCGGGCGGGCCGGCCCTGCCCGCGCTGCGGCCAGGATATTACGCGGATGCGGGTGGCGCAACGCGGCACCCATATCTGTCCGTCCTGCCAGACCTAAGCTGTAACTTCACGGTTTTCCAAACTCGTATTCCGCTCTCGTCGTGCGCTATCGTCAACCGGCCGACGAGAGCGTGCGACGAGAGCGGATAACGATTGAAAAAGTTTCACCCCTGCATCATCCGGGCCGCGCCCCGGGGCCTTTACTTGTAAGAACACCTTACAATTATCAAAAAATCCGTCCTGCGCTGCGCAAACGGTGACGGCCCAAAACTGCGGACTGGACATGGCCGATTATAAACAATCCGAGCTTTATGCGGCTCATCCCCCTTCGACTCAGCTCAGAGCAGGCAGCGCTTGTCCAGCTCCTGGCGGGATCGCCCTCCAGAGGTTCTTGCATAACCCAGCGGTAGGGACGGCTCTCCGAGCCGTCCGCGGACGTTTCGGAGAAACGTCCCTACCAGTAATCAGAAAGGCGCGTCTTTAGTCGTCGCCTCCAGGCAATGGTTGGCACCCCGTCTGTTCGAATAGGAAAAACCGACTCTCGCAAAGGCGCAAAGATCGCAAATTCTGCTTTGCCGGTATGAACCGCTTGATAAAGCTTTTGGATGGCGAAACTGTGCTGAGCCACATTACACAAGGATGAATCGTCCAGTCCAGGATTACAGTCCGCAAATCAAGGATCGGCGTTTGCTCTTGACGTAGGACCGGCGTACGGCTACGCTTAAATGACCGGTACGAATACCGATTTACAACCGCATGCAGGAGTATGAACATGTTCAAAGGCGCTTTTACCGCCATCATCACGCCATTTAACCGCGATCAAAGCGTGGATTACGACCGTCTGGAGATGCTGATCGAGCGGCAGATTGAAAACGGCATCGACGGCATCGTGCCGGTCGGCACCACCGGCGAGTCGCCTTCGCTGAATTGCGAGGAACATCTGCGGGTGATCGAAACTACGGTGCAGGTCTGCCGCAAGCGCGTCAAGGTCATCGCCGGCACCGGCGCCAATTGCACCAAGGAAGCCTGTGAGCTGACCGCCGCGGCGCGGGATTGCGGCGCGGACGCCACCTTGCAGGTGACGCCCTATTACAACAAGCCCAATCAGGAGGGGCTGCTCCGGCATTTCGAGACCGTGGCGGATTTGGGTCTGCCGGTGGTCCTCTATAACATCCCCGGGCGCTGCGGCGTGGAGATCGCCCTGGACACGGTGGTCAAGCTGAGCGCCCATCCGCACATCGCGGCCATCAAGGAAGCCGCGGGCAGTGTGCCGCGCGTCAGCAACATTCTGCAACGCTGCGACATCAGCGTGCTTTCCGGCGACGATCCGCTGACCTTGCCGATGCTGGCGGTAGGCGCGCAGGGCGTCATCAGTGTAGCCAGCAACAGCGCGCCGCGCCTGGTGGCGGAAATGGTACATGCGGCCCTGGATGGACGCTGGGAGGAAGCGCGCCGGATACATCAGCGCTGCTGGCGATTTTTCAACGCCATTTTCATTGACACCAATCCCATTCCCATCAAGGCTGCCTTGGCCCTGCAGGGATTGGCGGAAGATGTTTACCGCCTGCCGCTGACACCTCTCCGGCGGGAAATGCGCATCGAGCTGGAAGAATGTATGCGCGAACTGGACCTGCTGCCATCTAATAAAAGTTAAACATAATGAGGAAGACATGACCAATATTGCCATCCTGGGAGCGGCCGGGCGTATGGGCCAGGCGCTGGTGCGATGCATACTCGAAACCGATGATCTGTGGCTGACCGGCGCGTTGGAAAATGAGCAGTGTCCGCTGCTGGACAAGGATGCCGGCATCATGGCAGGCGCGGCGGCCACCGGCGTCAACCTCACCGCCAACTTCTCACAGGCCGTGCAAGACGCGGAAGTATTGATCGACTTCAGCTTCCCCTCGGCCACGCGCGCGCATGCCGAAATGGCGGCACAATTGGGGAAACCCATGGTCATCGGCACCACGGGACTGAACAAGGATGAAAGCGAAGTGGTGCGACAGACGGCCGCCCGGGTGCCGGTGGTCTGGGCGCCCAACATGAGTCTCGGTGTCAATCTGCTGTTTGCCCTGACGGGTAAACTGGCCGGCATTCTCAAGGATTACGACATTGAAATCGTGGAAATGCACCACCGCCACAAGAAGGACGCCCCCAGCGGCACGGCTCTGCATCTGGCGGAAAACGCCGCCATCGCCCGCGGCGTGAATATGGAGGACACCATGGTTCACGGCCGTCACAATACCTGCGAGGAACGGCCCTCCGGTCAGATCGGCATGCATGCCTTGCGCGGCGGGGATGTGATCGGCGACCATACGGTTATTTTTGCCGGCGCCGGCGAGCGCCTGGAACTGGGCCACCGGGCCAGCCGCCGTGAATGCTTCGCCGTCGGGGCGCTGCATGCAGCGCGCTGGGTCAAGGCCCACGCACCGGGACTATACAACATGCAGGATGTGCTCGGACTCACACCCAGCACCTGACCCGTGCAACAGCGG
>JAIVGW010000124.1:3002-6017 GCA_020201415.1 Lentisphaerota bacterium | reverse complement strand
GGATATCCAGGGCAACCGCCACCTGCTGCGTCATCCCGCTGCCGGTCACCGTGATGAGTCCGGCGTATGAGCCCGGCGCCAAGCCGGTTGACGCCAGGGTCACCGTGTGCGGGGCGGCCACCGATCCGGCGGCGCCGACGCCGGGGTTGACCGTCAGCCAGGGGCTGTCGCTACTGACGGTGTAATCAAACGTGCCCGGCCCGGCATTGCGCACCGTCAGGGTCCGCTCGACCGGGACGGATCCCTGCATCACGGCGTTGCTGAGCGCCAGTGGCGCCACTTCCAGGCCCAGAACTTCCAGCACCACGCTCACCTGCTGCGTGGTCCCGCCCCAGTCAGCGCTGAAGACTTCCAGGTCCGCCGTGTAATTACCCGGAGGCAATTCGGATGTCTGGTATTCCATTAGCAATTCCACGCTCATCTCGTTCGTCAGGCGCCCTGTGGACGGCGTAACGCTCAGCCAGGCCGGCGGCGTGCTGATTTCCCAGCCGAACTCGCCCACCCCGGCGCTGCCCAGGGTCAGGGTCTGGTCGCCCGGCGATGTGCCGGACGCTGTCCGGTTGCTCACCAGGCCCGGCGTCACGTTGAAGTCCAGCACGTTCATGGTCACCGCCACTTCGTTCGACAGCGCCAGGCCATAGTCCTGCAGGCCGGCATTGGTCACTACCACGCTGACCGCGCCCTGATAGCTGCCCGGCGTCACCAGGGCGGGGTCGGTGATCAGGCGCACGGCGTTGGTGCTGGCCGGCAACAACCCCGTCTGCCCGCTCTCCGGCCACAACCAGTTGGTCGCGGATCCGGGCACCGCCAGCGTCAGCCAGGCCGTACCCGGAAAAACGTTGGTGGCGACGGCATTGACGGTCAGGTTGCTGCGCGCCTGCCCGGCAAACACGTAATTGGTCTGGTGCGACGGCTCTACCGTCATACCGAAAAACGGATATTCGTAGCAGCCCATATCCACCGTGCCGTTGCTCAGGCGCGGGTTGCCCGCCATCTCCACCGCGTTAGACATCCAGTCCTGATTCGCTCCGGTATCGATGCAGGGGGATCCGGCTTCAAAGTCCAGACGATAATTGCCCGCCACATGAGTCTCGCCATAGCCTTCGCCCACATCCATAAAACCCGGCTCCGTTTCAATATTCCCCGTACCGGCCGGCGGCGCCGGCCGGGTGGTGCAGGAATAGGTCATCGTGAGTGTTCCGCCGGTAGATGTAGCAATATTGTCTCTGGATGCGTTGCCCCCTATATCTCTATTATAATAAACGATACTATTGCTGCTGACACAAGCAGCATCGCCTCGAATATCAATCCCGCCGGCGCCAGCGTCGCGACTATGATTGCCGACAATCGTGCTGTTGAGCAACGACATGGCAGCAGCAGAGCCATTTACGGTAACCCCGCCACCGCGATGGCCTGAATTTCCATACAACAGGCAATTGATCAATGTCGCCTGCGCAGTCACATAGACGCCCCCGCCATACCCCCCATAATTGTCACGAATGACACAATTTTCCAGGGTGACGTGGCCGCTGCTGCTTACCACCCCCCCGCCATGGCCTCCCGCGGTGTTCTCGGCGATCAGGGTATTGCGTAGAGTCACCGGGCCGTAAACCTGAATCCCTCCTCCGCTTCCGGAGCCCGTTTCATTGCCGATCAGTTCCGAATCGACAATCAGTGATGTATCGGCAACCTTCGTGCCGATCAGAATGCCGCCGCCCGGGCCGTTGTCGGCCCGATTATCGCGAATGCTGCAATTCGTAACAATCAACGACACCGGCAGGTTCGGATCAAAATGCAACCCCCCACCGCCCGCACTTCCGCTCTGGCAATCGGTGATCACGACATTGTCTAAAGTCAAGGAACCGGTTTCGGGGCCCATCCACCGGGCGTGGATACCGCCGCCGCTGCCGGCAGTCACCGCATTGGTGATGGTCAAACCCTCGATTCGAAGATCGCCTGAAGCAGACTGCATCAAGGTCCGGATTCCGCGCCGCGCTCCCTGGCCGTCAACGACGACGGCATCCGGTCCGGCGCCCACCAAACTGATGGCCTTGTTTTCAATAAATGCCACATCGCCCGCGGTTGAAGTGTAATTGCCCGGGGCGACTTCAATGCGATCCCCCGCGGCCGCGGCATCCACGGCATCCTGAATCGTCAAGGCCGCCGTCGCCGGAGTCGTGTAGGGCGACTGGGGATCCGTGCCGGCCTGATTTACATACAGCGTACTGGCGGCGGCCAGGCCGGCGATAGCGCACATCAGGATAACCAGCATTACTCTAATCGGTTGCATATTCACCCCCAAAACTTGACTATCCAACTACATAAAAGGTTTATATTCCCGCACACCGTCACAAATTATCGTGCAAATCGGCGGGGTATAGTCCATCCCTTCCTTTATTATGAAAATGGCCGGGGCGCATCATGCGCCAATTAAGCGCATAAGGATAGGCTTCATCCGTGGCCAGAGGTTTGATCCCGTTGACCCAGATATCCCGCGCCCGGTCCTCGGCGTCCTTGTCCTGTCCGCCGCTTTCCTCAAACCGGATCATCATACTGCGCGCCTCGGTGATCATGCGGGTATAGTCCAGGCCAACCCGCACAAAGTCGACTCGTTGCCCATATATTTCCGGCGCCTGCGCCGAGGCCTCGGCGGCGCGATCAAGACAGGCATAGGCCTCCGCAAAAAACGCCTGGTCGAATAGTTCGGGATAATCACAAGGCTGAACCTGCGACTGCTCGGACTTCCTTTCCATCAACTCCCAGTAGGACTTAATATGTTCCGCGGCCGGGCCGAAACCACGCCGGTAATAATCCTCCAGCATGGCCTCGCCGTCACGGTAGGGATCCCAGACCATCTGGGCCATGACGTAGTATAGCGGGCCGCGGGTGGCCCAATTCTCCCAGATCATGTCCACATGCACGCCGATGCAATGATGCTCGGCCACAAACCGAAAATCCTTGATGGTCTGACGGGGCGGGATATTGGGCATAGCGGCCATGCGGCGGGTCTTATTC
>JAIVGW010000124.1:0-2869 GCA_020201415.1 Lentisphaerota bacterium | reverse complement strand
CGGCAATTTTCGCAACCGCAATAACCGCTGCGTCCGCCGTCATTGGCCGCCGCGTCAAAAACCGTTTGCAGCGGATTATTTTCCAATTGTTGGGCAACTTCCTGGAGCCACTGTTCCCATAGACCGGGATTGGATTTGCACATTTTCACAGTTCGCTCGCCGGGAAAAGGCTGGTCCCCGCCGCCGCGTGTGCCATCGGGCTGCAGGGCAAAGTATTCCGGATGATCCTTATGATACTTTGCCCACCAGTCGCCGAAGGCATGGCCCTGGGCCGGAATCTGCAGGGAATCCAATTGTACCCGTTGCCGACGAACCCAATCACTGTTCGCCCCAGAGGCGCGGCCAAGTTGGGAATAGGGAAACATGCCGCCCCGGGACCGGATTTGCGGATGATGACGCATGGCAAACGGGGCGCAGGCTAGCGTGTCTTGTTTTATGATATCCTCGCCCATGGCTCCCGGCCACAACCAGCGTACATCGAGGTAATCCTGGATAAAGGTATATACGGCATTGATCGTTCCGTATTCCTGCTGTAATCCGTCTATCTTGTGAAACCGTCCATCGACCACCAGACGCTCCGGATCCCAGCGGTCGCGTCCGGCAATCACCAGGTGCTTGTCGTTGGCCGCAATCAGGATTTCCTCCGGATGCTGGAAATTGAAATCAATTTCCGGAAATATTTTATTCAATGCCGGCTGATACCCCACCCAGATCGCGTGTTGAGGCAAAGGCTCCGGACAGCCCTCAATCACCTCCGGCCGGATGCCGCTGATCTTCTCCATGTACCCCGCCAGCTCATCGGCCGCCCGGCGGGTCATGGGAGGCGCTCCGTCAAAAACCACTATGGGCGCATAAGACTGACCATTCTCGACCAAAACCAAATCCGCCATCACGGCAGGCAAGCCAGCCCCCATAAACAATACCGCCAAAACAACACGCTCAAACAATTTAATCATTTTACTTCTTGCCATCCATTCCGCATGCGCTGTCGTTTTAAAAAAGTGACCTGGCCGATATGCCGACCTCGTTAAAGGTATTTACATAATAACGAAATGGCCAACGGTCGGCAAACATTGCCGAATGGTAACTTAACATTACCAGCAGGACGCCGGCACCTCGCCGACGGTTGCACCCGGCTCGAACTCCGGCACCAGACGCCAGTCTTTCGGCGGCAACTGGCCATTATCAACCAAGTTTAACACCAGGGATGACAATTTCTTTTCCAGCAGGTCAATATCCTCACGGTAATGGCTGATCACCGGGCAAGTCCAGGTCAGCATCGGATCGTGCATCCTGGAAACGATTGAGACATCCTCCGGCACCCGCAGTCCCGACTGGCGCGCATGGCAAAACACCGTCAGGGCATGGGCGGCCAGGGCGCATAGCACGGCCACCGGCGGTTGCCATTCGCGATACAACTCATCCAGCTTCAGCAGCAGATCCCGGCGGCTGCCGTCGAACTTCAGGATGCGGCACCGGACATCCTTTGACCGTTGCCGCATAAGCGCCGACCTGAATTCATCTTCGCTCTCATCATCGCCGGCGGCCCGGACTCTGGCCGCCGGCATGACCATGCGCCGGTGCCCCTTGCCCAGAAACAATCCCGCGGCATGCCGGCATACAGCGCGGTGGTCCGTGGCAAAGGAAGGCAGCGCCACCCCGGGATAACACGTGCCGTTGATCAAGACCGGCAAATTCCGACCGGCAAACCATTGCTGGATTTCCAACGATGCCCTGGTCAGGATCCAGGCGGATGCCGGCTGCTCATCGACGATTCTTTGCAAGGCCCGCCCCATCCGGCTCGGCTTAACATCAGGGTACATCCGCACATCCAGCTTGATCCCTTTCATTTCCAACCGTCGGCGCAGGGCATTGACCACCGAAAGCACACGAAATTGCATGCTGTGCAGCAATTCATTGTAGAGCAGTATGACCCGCCGGTCGGCAACTTTTCTGAACTGTCTTGGCCGGCGGATTATGGCGCGGTTGCGGCCGGCATGCGCCGCGGTGATCCAGCCTTCCCGCTCCAGAACGTCCAGGGCAAACCGCACGGTGGGACGGCAGACGGTCAACTGTTTCGCCAGCACCCGCTCACCCGGAAGATGTTTCCGCCACACCCCGCGGGAAATCCCCTGGCGCAAAGCCTTGGCGGTCTGCATGATCAGCGACTGACGCTCGGGCAAATTCATAGTTAGGATGATAACGCAGCCCCGGCTAAAAGAAAAACACCAAATATGCAGGTATCACACAAGGGGGTGTCGGACATAAATTTTGATATGTGTCAGGATTTCTTTGAATATTGGGTATTTGCAGCATATACATGTATCGTTATCTATACATTTCCCTTGATTTCAGTAATTCCGGCAGGGTGCTTGTAGCACCCTCGCCGGAATTGGCATGCCGCGTGGTGAATTCCGCTGCCGAATTTGAAAAAGCAAGGTTTACCCCGCTCAGAGCGGGGTAAGTTTGGATCGCCCCGCTAAAAGCGGGGTAAAGATGCGCGGACGCAGGCGGTGGTGCTAACCCCGCTGCAAGCGGGGCAAGTCTCGTGCCTGTCCCGCCAAAGGCGGGAATTGCGCCATCGCCTGTAACCGCGCCCGAAGGGGCCGCGCAGCGGACAGACGCGCCGAAATCGCCGCCGCATTTTTCAAACGGAATTCACCACGCACGTCAACCAAGGTCATCATATCAAAAAAATTGTCTTACACCCAAACCGCGGACTATGAAATCGCCGCCTTTACAAAATCCTGGCCTTATGCGACTCGTCACCCTTAGTGCTCTGGTTCATAAATTCACTAACGTATTTTGCGGCTCGGCAGAGACGCCTCGCCCTACCGAATCAGCGCCAAGGTAGGGCGAAGCCTCCGGC
>JAIVGW010000357.1 GCA_020201415.1 Lentisphaerota bacterium | reverse complement strand
TGCCGATGAGTACGAATCCGTCAGCGACTATGAGGCCGCCATCCTCAAATTGCATTTGAAACGATTGAAGGCCGGCCTGCCTTTGACGGACGAGGGCTTTAAAGAAATACTGCATCTGCATGATCTGGTAGCAAGTTATTTAAGCATTATCAGCGAGGCCATGGTGCGTCACGATCCCAACGTGTTAACCCGCGCCAATGTGGATGGCGACATCATCACCCATTACATGAAGTCGTGCCGCGACCGGCATCTGGCGCGGGTAGGAACCCAGCAGGCTTCGCCGCTGACCAGTCTGATTTTTACCGACATTCTCACCAACTATCGTAAAATCAAGGATCACGCCCTGAATATTGCCGAGACGCTGGTTTGAACCTGACGCGAGCCCCGGTACGAATTGCTCAACGGTAATGCCGCGGGGTGATGCCCAGTTGGGCGATGCGGTAATGAATAATGCGCGGCGTGGTGTGCAGATGCCGCGCGGCGGCGGCGGCGTTGCCGCGGAATTTCTTCAGGGTATCGACCAGCACTTCGCGCTCGTAGGACTGCAGCATGGTTTTCAGGCAGGCGCCGGTTTCCGGCAGAATGGCAGTGTTGGTTTCCTCGCTGGTCTGCAGGGAAGGCGGCAGGTTATAGCCGTGGATAACATCGTCGGTGCTCGACAGTACCGCGCGCTCGATGCAGTTTTCCAGTTCCCGCACATTGCCCGGCCAGTGATAAATCATCATCATGTTGATGGCGGGTGTGGAAATCCGGCGGATTTTCCGGTTGTAGATGCCGTTGTATTTCTGCAGAAAATGATCCGCCAGCAGAATAATGTCGGAACGGCGTTCGCGCAGCGGCGGCAGGTGGATCGGGAAGACGTTCAGGCGGTAGTACAAGTCGTCCCGGAACCGTCCGGCCTGAATGGCATGTTCCAGATCCTTACCCGTTGCCGCGATGATACGGACGTTGACTTTGATGGTCTGGTCGCCGCCCACCCGTTCGAATTCGCGCTCCTGCAGTACGCGCAGCAGGCGTACCTGCATGGCCGGCGAGATGTCGCCGATTTCGTCCAGAAACAGCGTGCCGCCGTTAGCCAGTTCGAACCGCCCGCGGCGTTGCTGGGCGGCGCCGGTAAAGGCGCCTTTTTCATGGCCGAACAGTTCGCTTTCAATCAGGTTTTCCGGCAGCGCGGCGCAATTAACGCTGACAAATGAGGCATTGCTGCGCGTGCTGCCGACGTGGATGGCACGCGCCACCAGTTCCTTGCCGGTGCCGGACTCGCCGCGAATCAGCACGGTGGCGCCACTGTCGGCCACCTGGGCGATTTGTTCATAGACTGCCCGCATGCAGTTGCAGTTGCCGATGATGTTGGCCGGCCGGTAACGATCATCCAACTGGCGCCGCAGCCGCAGATTTTCCGCCATCAGGAGTTCCCGCTCCTGGATTTGTTCGCGGATTCCGGCCACGGCTTCCGCCAGCACATTGCCGACCAGTTCCAGAAAACGCAGGTCATTGCGCAGGGACTTGTCGTCGGTCAGGGCGCGGTCAATGCTTATGGTGCCGATCACTTCGCTGCGCCGGATAATCGGCACGCAGATGAAAGCCGCCTTTTTATTGATCCGTGAGCCGGTCAGGTTGAGAAAATCCGGTTCGCGGCTGATGTCGGGGACAATGGCGGGTTTGCCGGTGCGGGCCACGCGTCCGGTAATGCCTTCGCCCAGGCGGTATTGTCCGCGCCGGAGTTCTTCCCGGGTAAGACCGCGTGCCGCTTCGATGACAAAGATGTCCGTGTCCGGTTTGCGCAGGGTCAGGGTGCCGCGCGACATCCCCATCTGGTTTTCCATGATATCCAGCACTTCCCGCAACAGCGCCGTGACGTCATGCTGATGCGCGATGGCGTGGGAGATGCGGTAGAGCACTTCCATTTTGGTGTTGGACTTGCGGTCAGCCATGATTTTCAAGGGGTGGTGGCCGGCTCTGTGGCGCGGGCGGTTTTAAGTGTTTGCATCTGGCGCAGTCTCTGTCGGATCCTGTTTGGATGGTCCGGCAGGCGGCGGACATCAGAACGAGCTGGCGGATCTGTTTCATCGTTAGTCCAGCTTCCAGTCGACGGGCGCGTTCTCATTCGCATCAGTTTGTAAATCAAGGATTTCAAGCATGAGCGACTGTAACCTGGTTTGCTGAAATGCCAGCAGGTCGTCCAGCGCCCGACTCCTTTCCTCCACTGCCAGCAGGTCGTTGCGCAGCTCCTGCAGAAAGCGCAGATCTTCCCCGGCATGAGCCGGATGGGTGGATTCCGTTTCCGTCGGGAGTGCCGCCGGTGGAGTAGCGGATGTCGGGTTGAGCGCCGGCGGGTTGGCCGCCTGAGATCGCGCCAGTTCAATGACGATATTCTCCATGCGCAGTTGCATACGGTAAACCAGCCAGCCGGCCCCGGCCAGCAGGGTCATGGTGGTGGTTGTCAGGGCGATGACAAAAATCCACATTGAGCGGCGCAGTCTGCGTCGTTCCTCAGCCATGTTTTTTTCCATGGCCTGCCGGAATATTTCAATGGCCATCTGCAACTGGTTTTTGAGGGCCGGCAGTTTATCCGAAGACGGTTGGTTGCATCCCTGTGAACTCAACCGGTCCGCCAGGCGCGGTGGAATCTTTTGGGCAGCCATGCAGTCCGATTCGTCCCCGGCTCCGTTGATAGCTGATTGTTCGCTGGTATTCAAAGTGGATACAGTGGCGCGGGTTAGAAATACATGTCACGCCGTCCGGAGGAAATCTGGTGCAGACGATTGCTGGTATCCTCACGACGGGCGGGGTTACTGATTTCCGACAACTGTTCCTTGATTACTTTTTCGCCGATTGCGCGTGTGGCGGGTGTGGCATAATCCAGCAGATATTCCGCAAAGGTCATGATGGCGTTCGGAAGGCAGAATTCATTGATCAGGCCCGGTTTGGCAAGGTCCATGAAATCCTTGCCGGTGCGGCCCAGGCGGTAACAGCCGGTGCAGAAGGACGGCAGATAGCCGGCGGCGCAGACTG
>JAIVGW010000123.1 GCA_020201415.1 Lentisphaerota bacterium | reverse complement strand
GGCGCGGCGCAACCAGACCAGCGGGTGTTCTTCGCGATCGGCGGCGTCGCCCGGCAACAGGCATTCCGCCGGCGCAAAGCGCGCCAGACTGTCCTCCAGCGCCTGGCGGTCGGCGGTCTGTTCCACCAGGAAACTACCGGTGGATAAATCCAGTAGCGCCAGACCGAATATTTGGTTATGCTCATAAATGCCGGCCAGGAAATTATTCCGCCCGGCATCCAGGGCATGATCCGCCAGCACCGCGCCGGGGGTCACCACCCCGGTAACCTCGCGACGGACGATACCCTTGGCCGTGGCGGGATTTTCCACCTGGTCGCATACCGCGACCTTTTTTCCGGCCCGCACCAGACGCGCCAGATAGGACTCCGAACTGTGATAAGGCACGCCACACATCGGCATGCCATGCCGCTTGGTCAGGGCAATATCGAGAATCCGGGAGGCTTCCACGGCATCCTCATAAAACATCTCGTAAAAATCACCCAGGCGGAAAAACAGAATGGCATCCGCCGGCAGCCCGGACTTTATCTGGCGGTACTGCCGCATCATCGGCGTCATTTTATCGGAATCTTGCATAATTGAACACCACCGGCGCCACACCGCTCCAGACATCCAGTATTTGAATTTTTTTAATAACCAAGGCGATCATTTTCCGCACGAACCATTGCCAACAGGGCTAACACGTTTTCCAGCGGAACATCCTTTTGCAGGGCATGCGCCGGCGCAAGGATGTAACCGCCCTGTGGCCGAAAAAGTGCCAACATCGAGGTGGCTTCGCGCCGCACATCGTCGGGCTGGCCGTAAGGCATGGTCTGCTGGGTGGAAATGCCGCCGTAAAAGGCCAACTTGCCGGCATATTGCGCCGCCAGCGCCGCTATATCCATCACCTCCGGCTGCAAAGGGTTGAACACCTGCACACCGCATGCATGCAAATCGTCCAGAATATCCGTCACATTGCCGCAGGAATGGAAGAACACGTCCAGTCCGGCCGCCCGCACACGCTGACATATGGATGCCAGCCGCGGAGCGAAAAATTCACGAAACATCGCCGGCGAAAAAAGCAGGCCGGATTGCTGGGCATAATCATCATAGAAAATCACGCCATCGGCTCCACGACTTATAATTCCGTCCACAACGCCCAGGGAAAACTGCATCAGACGGTCCAGCAGGTCATGGACAAAAGCATCATTCAAGGCCAGATCTTCCAGAAGCGCACCCATACCGCGCAGAAACCAGGCCCGCTGAAAGAGGGGCGAACTGAAGCAGGCCAGCACATACCGGTCACCGGCCTGTTGCCGCACCTGCTCGTAGCCCTGCCAGCGTGCGCCATCAGTCGGATCGGGCAAATGCAATCGGCTGATATCGGGTTCCGGCAGCACCTGATTAGCAACCACACCAATGTCATCGCCGGCGCTCTTATCCCAGATCACGCCAAATTCATCCTGAAAGCGTGCCGCGCCCAGCGGTTGCATCAACCCTCCCGCCACCCGATTAACCTCGGCCCCGGCATTCGATCCGACATTGATGCAAAGAAAATAATTGCCCACGGCTTCGTCCACATCCGCCCGGCCAAAATGGGCCGCCAACCGCGCCCGCATATCTCCAGTGAAATCAATATTATACGGGGTGGGAGCTTTCTTGAAAGCCAGGGTGCTTTGCACAATCTCACGACGAGTCATGGGATGTCCTCCCGAATATTTTGGCGGGCCTGCGTTTGCAACCGCAGAATTGTATCCGCAATCGTGCCGGCGGCCTTGCGTTTCTGCTCATCAACCACCGCCTGACGATCAATGTCGGCACATTGCGGACAGGCGCCGCTGCCGCCGCAGTTGGGGCAAACCACGAAGCCCTTGCCGCCACAATTCCGGCAAGGCGCCGCGCGTTGCACAGTGACATGGCCGGCGCCCCGGCAGGATGGGCAAGGCAGGGTTGTGTTGCCGATACCGGCAACCTTGCCCGTGCCGTTGCAACGTTTGCATTTTTCACGTACATTTTGCCGCGCGCCGACGCCGCTACCCTGGCATTGAGCACAGCGCACCTGTTGATAACCCCGGCATGTCATGCAGATGCCGCTGCCCTGGCAGACGGCACAAGCCGCCCGGACGGCCATGGTCATCAGACCGCCGGCGCTCTGCAGCAGCGACCCGGCCAGTTTGTTGTCCACCACCAGGGCATAGTCCATGGGGGTATAACCCGACTGGTCACGAATATTAACATCAGCCACCGCCTCCAGCAGGTTGGCAAGCACCCCGCCGCCCCAGCCGTAAGATGCCATGTGCAGGGGCGTGACTCCGCCGGGAGCGGCGTTGGTAGCTGAGGCGCCGTGCTGCAACAAAAGCCGGGCCGTATCCTCCCGCCCGGCCGCCAGGGCCAAGTGCAGGGGAGTTAAGCCCCCCCGATCGGCGGCATCGACCTCCTGATCCAGTTGCAGAATTTGTTCCATAACCGTCTGCAAACCGCCCGCCGCTGCCAGATGCAAAGGGGTGCGGCCCGCGTAATTGGCAACAGCTACAGGAGCATTATTGGTCAGGAACCAGCCGGCGGCGGACTTACGACCGTGCGCCAGAGCCAGATGCAGAGGCGTGTTGCCATCGGCATCGCGCGCGTCTAACGCCACCCCCGCCGCCTGCAACCAGGGCAAGGCGTCCGTAAAACCGGACTGAGCGGCCAAGTGCAGGAAATTCATACCTTGCGGAGTCATACCTGTTAGCGCCGGCTTGCGGGCACGCAGGATTTCAAAACAGGCGGAGCGCGCCCGCGCCACGGCCAAGGCCGCTGGAGAGGTGGCGCTGCCTGTTCCTCGCCCGGCATCAACAGCAAAACCAGACGAACAAGTCCCGCCAAAACCAGCCCTAAAACGAGCCACTTGATCAAGGGTCTGCCAGTCGCCCGCAAACCTGACGCCCGCGCCCGCTGCCTGGTGGCGAAATTGTATCCGCATTCGGGACACAGGCGCTGCTCCAGACGTACGCTGACACGACAGACGGGACAAACTCTGTATCTGGGAACCGCTGTTTGCATTATAATACCTGGATTTTGCACCGCGCGAGTTTGGCACAGGGCGCGACGCGCGGGGTGCCGCTGTATAAGCATACCACACACTGAATCTAAATATTAACAAATATCGGTATACTTGACAATCCCGGCATATTTGCCTTGCCTTTAAAAATAATAAAATGTAAAAATAAAACAGAACTGACCAGTCAGTTCTAATCCGGCGGTCGGCAACCGGGTTTTGTCACATAAATAATTATACCACAGTTTTTTATAAATTATTTAATGCATACACATCGCCAACTGTCATCAAACGCACTACCCGGCAAAAGGCTGTATCTGCTGGTCCTGGCTATATGTCTGGTGGGCGGGTGCCGCTCACCGGGGGATTACCGCCAGGCAGCCGATCGAGCGGCTTACGACATTGTCGAAAGGGCTCAGGAGCGGACTTTGGCACAAACCAGCCCGTTTACCATCGAGACTCCGGCCCAGACACTGCGCCGACAGCTGCTGCTGGATCAGGATCTGCCGCAAAGCGGACCGGCCTCGCTGGGCACAGGCGACCTGCCACCCTTGCCGCATGCGCCGCCCACGGACGCGCCAACGGTATTAACTAACGAAATGCCGACGGTGGAACTGTCGGAATTGACACTGACGCAAGCCTTACAGATCGCCGCGGCCAACAACCGTGATTACCAGTCTCGCAAAGAAGACGTGTTTCGTTCAGCTTTAGCGCTGGACCTGGAAGCCAACAAGTTCCGCAATCTGCTGCGATTACCGGGAAGACCATCGGGGGGAAAACACGGTGCGCGGACTGGCCAATACCGGCAGCCTTTCCTGGCAGCGCCGCCTGAAATACGGCACCTTGCTGACCACAAAGATCGCGGTGGACCTGGTAAAGCTTTTAACCATGGATCGCTCTTCATCCTTCGGGCTCCTCGCGGACGCGACGATCACCATGCCGCTATTGCGCGGCGCCGGTCGTCACATTGTCACCGAACCGTTGACCCAGGCGGAGCAGGATGTGGTATATGCCCTGCATAATTTCGAACGCTTCCGCAAGACGCTGGCCGTACGCGTGGCCACCGATTACATGGCGGTACTGCAGCAGTTTGACCAAGTGCGTAACGCTGAAGACAACTATCAACGACTGGCGGTATCCACCGATCGCGTGCGCCGCCTGGCCGAAGCGGGGCGTCTGCCGCGCATCCAGATGGACCAGGCCTTGCAGGATGACCTGCGGGCCCTCGACCGCTTGACATCGGCCAAGCAAACCTACGCCGGCCGGCTGGACAATTTTAAAATAACACTGGGGCTGCCGACGGACGCCCAGCTGGAACTGGACCGCAGCGAATTGGACCGCCTGACAGCCGATGGTCCCCGGGACAAAGTGGAGGACACGGACGATCAAATGGAACGTGAGACCCGGGCATCCATCATCAAGGCCTTGGCTAACCGACTGGATCTGCGCACAGCTCAGGGGCGTGTTTTTGATGCTCAACGCAAAACATTAGTGGCCGCCGATGCATTGCGCATGGGCCTGACCCTGAGTGCCGGCGGAGCTGTTGGTGAAAGCCGGGGGTTGTCTTCCGCCGATCAACCGGACGCGCGTCTGCGTTTTGACGAGGGCCTGTACACAGCCGGACTGGGACTGGATCTGCCGCTGGAACGCACGGCTGAACGCAACGCCTGGCGCAACAGCCTGATCACCCTGGAACGCGCCACCCGCGACCTGCAGGCCCTGGAAGACCAGATCAAGCTGGACATACGCGACGCCTTGCGCGCGCGGCGCCAGGCTCTGGCCAGCCACCGCATTCAGCAACAGGCTTTGGCGGTGGCTGAGCGCCGGGTCGCCAGCACGGAACTTTTTTTACAGGCGGGACGGGCCCAGGTGCGCGACATCCTCGAAGCCCAGGAAGCCCTGGTTTCCGCGCGCAACTCCCTGACGGCCGCTCTTGTCAACTACCGTACGGCGGAACTGCAACTGCTGCGAGACATGGGCGTGCTGACCATGAACCAGGACGGCAGCTGGATGGAAGACGAACTGGAGATAAATAATGAATAATTTTTTTAAAACGCTGCGTAGCAATCTAAAGACGCGCCGCGCGGGACTGACGGCGGCTGTCCTGCTCGGCCTGATTGTCTTGACCTACCTGCTTTGGGCCGGTGGACAGAAAACGGAAAATGAAATCCTGACCGCTCCCGTGAAACGCGGACCGTTGACCATCACTTTGGAAGAATCGGGAACTATTCAAAACAGCCAGAGCGCCGTGGTCCGCAGCCAGGTGGAAGGCAACACCACCATCCTTTATCTGGTGCCGGAAGGCACCCAGGTCAAAACCGGCGAGCTGCTGGTCGAACTGGATTCCAGCCAACTGGTGGAAAACCTGGCGCGGCAACAGATCACCGTGATGAATGCCGAAGCTTCGTTCATCCGGGCCAGGGAGAATCTGGCGGTTGTGCGCAACCAGGGCGAAAGCGACATCGCCAAGGCCGAACTGGCTCATCAGTTTGCCGTCCATGACCTGCGAAAATATCAGGAAGGCGAACACCCGCGCGAACTGCAAAAGGCCGAAGCGGAAATCAACATCGCCCGCGAAGAGCTGCAACGCGCCAACGACAAGCTGGAATGGTCCGAACGACTGGGGGAGGAAGGTTATGTAACCAGAACGGAGCTGCAGGCTGACGCCTTGTCCGCCAAGCGGGCTCAGATCAACCTGGCCTTAGCGGAATCGGCCATGGATCTGTTGATAAATTATTCCAATCGGCGCAACTGGAAAAGATCGAGGACCAGATCGCCAAATGCCGCATCCATGCCCCCGTGGACGGCATGGTGGTCTATGCCACCACCCGCCGCGGCCGCTCCAGTTCCGGGGAACCGATGGAAGAAGGCCAGCAGGTCCGCGAACGCCAGGATTTGATACACCTGCCGACTGACGACACCATGATGGCTGAAATAAGAATTCACGAAGCCAGTCTGCGCAAGGCAAAAGTGGAAATGCCGGTGCGCATCACCGTGGACGCCATACCCGGCGCGGTGTTTAAGGGCCGGGTCAGCCGTATAGCCTTTCTGCCGGATTCCCAGAGCGCCTGGATGAATCCCGATCTCAAGGTTTACTCCACTCAAATCAAAATTGACGACAATGCCAGCAGCCTGCGGCCGGGAATGGGCTGCCGCGTAGAAATCATCGTGGCCGAATATCGCGACGCCCTTTACATACCGGTGCAGTGCGTCGTCAGGGTGGAAAGCCAGACCGTGGTATATCTGCCAGGGCCGCAGGGAACCCAAATACGACCAGTACGCACAGGACTGGACAACAACCGGGTGATCCACATTCTGGAAGGTTTAGAGGAGGGCGAACAGGTTGTGCTTTCCCCGCCCCTGGCGCCTTCCACTGTTGAATCCATGGATGCGGAAGTCGTCCGTGAACCGTCACCGACGGATAACAATGCATCGGATGCCCCGGATGCCCCGGCTAAGCGTGACGCAACACAAGGCGGCCGGCGCGGCCAACCCGTGGGAGAGGCGCAGTGACATCACCGGGATCACAGGATATTGTGCAGTTGGAAAACATCCACAAGCACTATCTTATAGGCAACAACACCGTCAGGGCGTTGGCCGGGGTTGACCTGCGGATCAAACGCGGCGGTTTCTGGGCTGTCATGGGCCCCAGTGGCTCAGGTAAAAGCACACTGCTGAATCTTCTGGGCTGCCTGGATCGCTCCACAACCGGCCGCTACCGGCTCAACGGCCATGATGTCAGCCGGTTGGATGATGATGAACTGAGTGAAATCCGGCTGCACGAATTAGGTTTCATCTTTCAGAGCTTCAACCTCATTCCACAACTGACCGTGCTCGAAAACATTGAGCTGCCGCTGTTCTATATGGGATGGGAGGCAATCCGCTCCCATGAACACGCCGCCTCTCTGGCAAAAACGGTCGGCCTGGGCGACCGCGGCGGACACCGGCCGGCGGAACTCTCCGGCGGCCAGCAACAACGGGTGGCCATTGCGCGCGCCCTGGCCAATGACCCGGGGGTACTACTGGCCGATGAACCCACCGGGAACCTCGACACCAGCACAGGAAAACAGATCATGGAGCTGTTCGTGGAACTCAACCGGTCTGGAAAAACCATCATCATGGTGACCCATGAAGCTGAAGTGGCCGCCTATGCTTCCACGCGCCTGCACATGCGCGACGGCGTGATCGACCGCATGGAGGGCGCCGTCTGATGCACCAATCCAGGATCATCCGCAACATCCGCTCCGGCATCAAGACTTTGC
>JAIVGW010000356.1 GCA_020201415.1 Lentisphaerota bacterium | reverse complement strand
TTTTTCCGGAAAGTTTCATTCTGACCGATTACCTGCTGCGTCAGTTGCTGGAGGTTTTACGCGGGCTGGTGGTGGATGAGGCGCACATCAAACGCAATCTGGACTTTACCGGTGGTCTGATCATGAGCGAACGGGTCATGCTGGGGCTGACTGAGCGCGGGATGGGCCGGCAGGAGGCCCATGAAGTGCTGCGCCAGGTGGCCGGCCAGGCCTTTACCGGCGGTCGGTCCCTGCGCGAAGTGCTTGCGGAAACTCCGTCCGTGACCGCGTTGCTGACAACGGAGGATATAGACCGCCTGCTGGACCCGGCGGAATACATCGGGACGGCGGTGGAACAGGTACAGCGGGTGCTGCGGGAACTGCGCGCCGCAAAATAATTTTATGGTAGCGGCCGGCCCGCGCCAGCAATATTGCCAATAATGCCGTAAGAGAAAGGGGCGTCATGTCATCAGTAGTGATTGTCGGAGCGCAGTGGGGGGATGAGGGCAAGGGTAAAATCGTGGACGTACTGGCGGAAAAGGCCGAAGTCGTGGCGCGCTTTCAGGGCGGCGACAATGCCGGACATACCGTCTATTGCAATGACCAGAAATATGTTTTCCATATTCTGCCCAGCGGTATTCTGCGGCCGAATGTCTTGAATATAATCGGCGGCGGCGTGGTGATCAATCCCGACCGGCTGCTGGCGGAACTGGACGAGATCGGCGTGCCGCGCGACGAGTGGCAGGCCCGGCTGTTGATCAGCGGCGAGGCGCACCTGATTCTGCCATGCCATATCGCCCTCGACCGGCAGGCGGAAACGCGCATGGGCGACGGTAAAATCGGCACCACCCTGCGCGGCATCGGCCCGGCTTATGCCGATCGCGCGTCGCGGGTAGGCGTGCGCATGGCGGACGTGTTGGATGAAGACCATTTCCGTGCGCGTCTGCGCGTCTGCTTCGAGGCCAAGCGCGCCTTGCTGTCGGAGGCGGAACTGGGGGATTTCGATGTTCTGGCGGTGATCGGCATTGCCAAAGCCTATGCCACGCGCGTGGGCGAGGGGCCTTTTCCATCCGAACTTTTCGGCGCGGAAGGCGATCATCTGCGCGAGTTGGGCGGAGAATATGGCGCCACCACCAAGAGGCCGCGCCGCTGCGGTTGGCTCGATCTGGTGCAGTTGAAGCGCGCTGTGCAGTTGAACGGCATGAATGCCGTGGCCCTGACCAAGATGGATGTGTTGGACGATTTCGACAAAATCGGGGTGTGCGTGGCCTATCGTATCGGCGAGCGGGAATACACGGAAATGCCGGTGAACCCCGTGGATCAGGCGGCGGCCAAGCCCGTAATTGAATTCTGGCCCGGCTGGCGCGCCGCTACCAGCGCTGCGCGCCGGTTTGAAGATCTGCCGGAAAATGCCCGGAATTACGTGCAGGAACTGGAACGGCGCCTGGAGGTGCCGATAACCCTGGTTTCGGCCGGGCGCGATCGCTCGCAGTTGATTGTGCGCGAGCCGGCATTTTAACGGGAGTGTCTTATGTGTGGCATCATCGGTTACGTAGGGCCGTTGGGAGCCGTGGGCATTGTTTTGTCCGGTCTGCAGCGCATGGAATACCGCGGCTATGACTCGGCCGGGCTGGCCATGCTGGATTCCGCGGACGGCGCGCTGAAACGCGTGCGCGTCTCCGGCAAGATTCCGGACTTGCAGCGCGCGGTGGAGCAGGAACTGCCGGAGCCGGTGGCCGGGCGGTGTCATATTGGAATCGGGCATACGCGCTGGGCGACGCATGGTGCGCCCACTGTCAGCAATGCCCATCCGCATCTCAGTCGCAACGGTCGGATTGCCATCGTGCACAACGGCATCATTGAGAACTATCTGCCGCTCAAGCAGCGTTTAATCGGCAAGGGTTACCGGTTTGAAAGCGAGACCGATTCGGAGGTCTTGGCGCACCTGATCGAGGAATGTTATGATGGTGATTTACATCGCGCCGTGGCCATGGCCCTGGAAATGGTCGAGGGCACCTACGGCATAGCCGTGGTTTCATCCCAGCATCCGGACGTGATTGTGGCGGCCCGCAAGGGCAGCCCGATTGCCTTGGGCGTGGGCAACGGCGAGAACATCGTGGCGTCCGATGTCAGCGCCATCGTAAATTATACCACCCGCGTGATCTATCTGGATGACGAGGACATTGCCACCATCACGCCGGCCGGCGTGCAGATTTCCTCTCTCAAAAACGTTCCCGTCAACCGCGAATTGCGCCATGTGGACTGGCAGCCGGGCGAGCTGGAGAAGGGTGGATTCGAGCATTTCATGCTCAAGGAAATCCATGAACAGCCGGAAGCGCTGGCCAATGCCATCCGCGGACGTTTATTGGAAAAGGACGGCACCACCAGGCTTAGCGGCGTACAGATGGAGCCGGCGGATTATGCCCGTGTTTCGCGCATCATCATCGCGGCCTGCGGCACTTCGTATTTCGCCGGCATGGTCGGCAAATACCATTTTGAAAGCCTGGCCGACCTGCCCACGGAAGTCGAGCAGGCGGCGGAGTTCCGGTACCGTAACCCGATCATTGAACGCGACAGCTGTCTGCTGGCCGTGAGCCAGTCGGGCGAGACCGCCGACACAATCGAGGCGGTGCGCGAAGCGCGGCGCAAGGGCGCCAATGTCCTGGGCATTTGTAATGTCGTCGGTTCGACGATAGCGCGGGAGACCGGGCGCGGTGTGTACCTGCATGCCGGGCCGGAAATCAGCGTGGCTTCCACCAAGGCCTTTTCCTGCCAGGTGGTGGTGCTGGCTATGCTGGCGATTGCCTTCGGACGCGCGCGGCGGATGTCGGCCGGTGTCGGGCGCGACCTGGTGGCCGGCCTGGCGCGCGTGCCGCAACTGGCTGAGGCGGTTCTGCGTCAGACTGATCATATCCGGCAGGTGGCGGAAAAATACGCTGATGCCGAACATTGCTTTTACCTGGGGCGCGGGTACATGTATCCGGTGGCGCTGGAAGGCGCGTTGAAGCTGAAGGAGATTTCCTATATTCATGCCGAGGGCTATCATGCCGCCGAGCTGAAGCACGGCCCTATTGCCCTGCTGGATGAGACGGTGCCGGTGGTGGCGGTGGTGCCGGATGTCCACGGCAGGAGTAAGACGGTTAATAATATGCAGGAATGCCGCGCCCGCAAATCTCCGGTGATTGCCATTGCTACCGAGGGTGATGATGAGGTGGATCAGTTTGCCGATGACATCATCCGGGTGCCGCCTTGTCCCGATTTCCTGGCGCCAGTGCCGGTAGTGGTGGCCGAGCAGTTGCTGGCCTATTATATCGCCCGCAAGCGCGGCTGCCCGATTGATCAACCGCGTAATCTGGCGAAGTCGGTGACGGTGGAATAACCGGGCGCGAGTGCCGGGCTGGCCCTGGGTTTGTCCGGTGGGTTTTGGTCGTGGCGCTGGAGTGGAAAATGCCTTTGCCGCTGATAAAAGGTTACGAAATCATCCGTACGCTGGGCGAGGGCGGTATGGGCGCCGTTTATCTCGCGCGCCAGCTTTCCCTGAACCGGTTGGTGGCGGTCAAGATCCTGCCGGACTACCTTGCGGAAAACCCCTCCTACGTCATACGCTTCCGCCAGGAAGCCAAGGCCGCCGGCAAACTCAAGCATAACAACATGGTGCAGATTTACGATGCCGGGGTGGAGTCCGATGTGTTTTATTTCGTCATGGAATATATTGATGGTGAAACCGCCGGCCGCCGCGTGGCCCGCAAAGGACGCCTGGATGAGGAAAGCACCTTGTTGATTGGTGAAGCCGTGGCGGTGGCGCTGGAATATGCCTGGGATGACGCCCGGCTGGTGCACCGCGACATCAAGCCGGACAATATCCTGATCGATGGCGACGGCACGGTCAAGGTGGCCGACCTGGGAAATAGATTGCCGGGCTGATATCTATTCCCTGGGCGCCACCATGTACCACATGGCCACCGGATATGCGCCGTTTTCAGACACTTCCGGCGTTTCCGCCATGGTGCGCAATGTAACGGATTTTGTGCCGGATCCTCTGGAACGCAATCCCGGGCTGTCGGATAATTTTGCCCAGTTGCTGGAAGTGATGATGGCTAAGGATAAGTTGCACCGGCCGGTGGACTGGCATGAGGTGCTGGTGGATATTGACCGCGTGCTGCATCATGGACCCCCGCGTACGCCGCCCCCGCCAGCGGGCGCCAGTACCGTGACGCGGGGCGCTCGCAAGGTTGTGCGCATCCCCCGCAAGCTCTGCGGCGTTCGCATCTCGCTGACCTTCAGGTTGTTTCTGATTATGGCGGCCATCTTTGCCATGTTGCTGGCTGTGGTCTGGATTATCCTTGAAATCAGGGCGTCTTCGTGAAAGATATGGATTGTTTTTAATCAAAAACGGAATGAAGAGCCTCTTGCAAAATTACTGGTAGGGACGTTTCTCCGAAACGTCCGCGGACGGCTCGGAGAGCCGTCCCTACCGCAAGGGTTTTGCCAGAGCCTATGTAATATTTTTCAATCAGGATTAGTTAAGGGGGGCAAATGACTGCCATGTCGGGAAGAGAATTGGTCAAGGCCGCAATGCGAGGTCAGAATGAGGCTGTCCGTCAGTATCGCCCGGTCGGCGGCCAGGCTGGTTCTGGCCAATGTGCGGCAGGCCGTGCGCGAGTTGGGCGCGGAGTCGGATGTCGATGTGGAATTTGTGGACGATAGCAAGAAAATGGAGCTTTATGGTGTCAACCAGACTCCGGCAGTGGTCTTGCTGCGTTACCAGTTGAAGTCGCAGAAGTTGGTTCCAGAGGTTTCGGTAATCAAAGAATGGATAAAGGATTTGTGATTATGAGCGATTTTATAACTATCGGTGAAAACATCCATTGCACCCGCTGTTATCGCACTGACGGTAATTTCGTCGATAAGGCCGATGGGTATGATGTCATTCTGTACCGCGACACGGAGGGCAAGCGGCGCTTTTTGCCCGTGCCGGCGGAGGTGACACAGGCCGATGAATGGCGCGCCGGCAAGGTGCGGCATTGCGCTGTGGCGCTGCGGCTGGTCATACAGGGCAATGCCAGTGAATGCGCCGCCGGCGTGGATTATCTTCAGGCATTGGCGCGCTGCAGCCGGTGCTCAAGGTCCCTTTGTGCATCGATTCCTCCAATCCCGATGTGCTGCGGACGGGGCTGGAGTCCTGCGCCCGCCACGAATGTCTGCCGGTGCCCATGTTGAACTCGGTGTCGTTGGAACGCAAGGAGGCGATAGACCTGGCCGTTCGCCACGGCGCTCCGGTGGTGGCCTCGGCCGCCGGCGAACATGATCTGCCCTGCGACACCGACGGCCGTCTGGATAACCTGGCGCGGCTGATGGGTCTGTTGCAGGACGCTGGTATGGGGCATGGCTTGATCCATATTGATCCGCTGGTGCTGCCGATTGCCACTGACAGCCGGAACGCCCTGGGCTTTCTTGAGGCGGTGCGCGCGGTGCGCGGGAAATACGGGCCCGCCATCCACATCGTCGGTGGCTTCAGCAATGTCTCCTTCGGCATGCCCTGCCGCAAATTGATCAATGCGGTGTTCACCCGGTTGGCCCTGGAGGCCGGAGCGGACGGCGGAATTGTCGATCCATTTCAGATCAATCTGAGGGCTCTCGACCAACTGGATCCCGCCGAGCCTGATTACGTCATGGCGCAAAGGCTGCTGCTGGGCGAGGATGAGTTCGGCGCGGAATTCATCCTGGCGCATCGGGAGGGCCGTCTGAGCGGATATTGAAAAATTGTGATCATAGTAGAGTTACTTTCAAAAGCCCGGAAGGTTGCGACGACGCGCAACCCTCCAGTGAAAAAATAGTCGGTTTTATTGATATTTGGAGGGTTGCGCGTCGTCGCAACCTGTCTTGCATGGACTTTTGAAACCAGATCAGTAGGCTCATAAGGAGGATTCATATGCCAGCCAAACTCGATCCGCGTGAGATGCCTGACTGGAGGATTGCCGAAGCCGCTGAAGACGGCATGAAGACACCAGAGGCGCTGGCGGCGGAAATCGGTGTGCAGTCTGATGAATTAATTCCC
>JAIVGW010000122.1 GCA_020201415.1 Lentisphaerota bacterium | reverse complement strand
CATCCATACCGCAATGCTCCGGCCGGCCCGGCACATGGGTCATCCAGTTGAGGTGATTTTCGATTTGCGCGATTTGCTCCCATCCTTTGGTGCGCAGGTCGGCAATCAGATCGGTCCAGCGCGGATCTTTCTGCTTTAGCTCAGAACCGACATAGGCATCCCAGTCGACACCGCCCAGACGAAATTCCAACGAGCAGGCCTGGTTTATGCCGTCGGACGGACGGCCCGACATGCATTCACAACCCGCGAAAAAGGCCGTGTCAGCGTCGCCCGAGCAGTCGATGACCCGTTTGCCGAGCACAGCCTGGCGGCCGGATTTGCTTTCCACCACTACGCCAACAATCTTGTCGTGGTGCATAACGGCATCCACGACATGACTCACCAGCAGCAGGTCGCTGCCGGATTCGGCCAACATGCGATCGAGCACCAGCTTGTGTTTTTCCGGGTCGCTGTTGCGGTGCCATAAGCCGTCAACGGCGCCAAGACGAAGCAGCATATCGCCGCCGATACCCGAGATGCAGTCAAGCGGGATGTTGACCAAACCGATTGTGGCAAGACCGCCCAAGGCCGACTCACGCTCCAGTAAAAGGGTCTTGCATCCGGCCCGTGCGGCGGCTATGGCCGCGCCGACCCCCGCCATGCCGCCACCGGTGACCACGACATCATATTCGCCAATCAACGGCAACTGTTTGGCGGGTTCCGAGATGTGCGCTCCCTGTCTATGCAGATTGATCATAAGCGGCCTCCTCCTGTTTTTGTCGCGCCGCATGGCGGCCCGTTTTGTCATTTTGTCGACGGCCTGGCCTCAACGGTGGATTTTATTTCAACAAACGAGATAGCCTCCGATGCGCAATTGGCATAGCATATGCCGCAACCGGTGCATTTTTGCGTGTCGATCACCGCTCCCCCAGTACCCATGCTGATGGCTTCGGCAGGACATTCGTACATGCAAGTCGCGCAAAAAGTACATCCGCGGTCTACCTGATATTTTTTTTGCATGCGCCCCTCCCTTGAGTTTTCCGGCGTCAAATGTAACACGCCGCCATCAACGTGGAAATGCTTGTATGTGTCATATATTTGTCCTATAAAGCTGAATATGACATCAAACTACTTTTATCTGCATGCAGATCGCGGGCCTGAAGCTACCCTCGACCACGCCATAACGGTGCTGGAAAAGGCGCTACATATCTCAATTACCATGCATGACCCCTACGGCAAATTAATGTTGCTTCCGAACAAACCGTTATTATCCCGGCGGCACGCATCGCACAGGAACAAATATCTGTGTGGCGCGGGGTTTTGTGATAAATGCCGGGAATTTTGCGGCGTTAAAACGAACCAGCGCGCGGCCGAATCGACGGCTCCTTTTATCAATGAATGCTGGAAAGGCCTGGCGGAAATCGTGATCCCGATCCATCACGACGGCACGCATCTAGCCACATTGTTCGCGGGCACCTGGCGGGCCCGCCCGCGCCCGTATGTGCGTTTCAGGGGCCGGACGATTGCCTGGGAACAGCGCTGGGCCAATTTGAGCGGCCTGGCCGACGACCAGGCCGACAAGTTAATGGTATTATTGTCCGTATTCGGACGCGGCCTTTTCAGCGATATAGACGCCTGGATCAAAGCGGGTTGTCCCGCTGCTTCCCGCGCGCAGGAAATCCGGCGTTTTCTTCGCATGTCTAATCCTGGCGCATCGCATATCCGGGATCTGGCCGGGCACTTGCACATCTCGCCTTCAAGAACCAGCCATCTCGTCAGTGAACTTTTTGGGGTATCCTTCCAGGATATGCTGCAAAGGGAAAGGGTTAATCGGGCCTGTTTGCTGCTGGCCAACACCGATTTACCGATCAAAGAGATCGCTTTTCGCACGGGCCTGGAAAGCCAGTATTATTTCAGCCGTCTGTTTAAAAAAGTTACCGGCCATACGCCAACCGATTATCGCCGGACAAAAGCGGACCCACCCGGCAACGGCTAAGGCGGGCGGCGGCCACAAGCCAACTACGCCTAAAACAATGCACCTCTCCGCAAAACAGGGTCCAACCGGGCGTTGACCGGCCGGGAAGTAATTGCTAGAATCTCCAACAGGTTTATTTCTGCGGGCGCTACCCGCAACGATCCCGGACGGGAGGCAGGCATGTCGGCAGTAAGCGAACGGATTGTCGGTGAATTTTTTTTCGCCCTGGGGTACATGGTGCGGCAACCATGCAAATACCAGGTTGGCGGCCGGGCCAAACGGCCCGAGGAGGAAGCCTCACTGCTGATCTGGCATCCCGGCATCCGCGAGTTGCGCATGCCTGCCAACGTGCTTTGGACAGCGGCGGATATGCAGGGCATCAACCGGGCGGTGGTTTGCATTTACGGCTGGCATGCCGAACGCATTTATCCGGCCACGCTGGAGAACCTGCCCGAAATTGTGCGCTTCGCCGAGCCGGAAGCCATGCGGCCGGCGCTCCAGCAGTTGGGCGCCACCAGGGCCGCCACCATCCTGTGCCTGCCGCAGCTGCCGGCCTCGCGCGAGCTGGAGGCCAGCCTGCTGCAGAAGCTACGGGACAAGGGCGTGGACGGAGTGCTGTGTTTCCGCACCATCCTGCGGGAGCTGATCGAGCGGGTTGATTCTTCGCGTAATTATGACAAGTCGGATGTCCTGCAGATATTGCGCATTCTGAAAATTTACGATCTGCTGCAATCCCCGCAGCTTGAACTGTTCACAAAACGCCCGGCGGCCAGGCGGCGCAAAGGAGTACCCGCCGTTGGACCAACGTGAAGCATACATCCTGCTGAATATGATGGAAGGCGTGGGTCCGGTAACCGTCCGGAATCTTGCGGATGCCCTGGGCGCGCCGGATGACATCCTTCAGGCGCCGGCCGGGGCGTTGACCGCCGTACCGGGCGTTGGCAATGGCCTGGCGGACAAAATTCTGCGCCAACGCGAAACACTGGATGCGCAACGGGAAATCAAGCGCGCGGCGGAAATGGGGCTGCGGCTGATTACGCCCGCCGACGGCGAATATCCCGAACAGCTCAAGCAGATCCACGATCCGCCCCTGGCGCTGTATGTCA
>JAIVGW010000355.1 GCA_020201415.1 Lentisphaerota bacterium | reverse complement strand
TCGTACGGATTTCTCCAAGAGGGGGCTGGCATACCGCGTCGGCGGTGACCATGGTGCCATGATTATCGGCGAACTTATTTTCACCGGCTGGATCGACCAGTTCGATTCCAGTTTTCTGGGTGGGGGATGTCTGGGTATCAAGGCATAGATTGCCGGTGACGATATTGTCGGCATGGCTTTCAAGCCGGATGCCGGCGAAGCGGCCGACGTCGGACTGCGAATTATCCCGGACCTGGTTATTGCCGATGACGTTGCCGAGCGCTTCAAAGGCTTCGATCCCATGCCGTCCGTTGCGCGCAATGACGTTACCGGTAACCACATTGTAGGCGTCGGGCGCCGAGAGATTGCCGATCCCGTTCATCCGGTTTTCGATCAGCAGGTTGCCTGAGACTATGGCATTGCGCACCCCCCGGCAGAAATAAAAGCCGTCCTGGCCATTGCGCCGGGCAATGTTATTGTTCCAGATACTGTGGGTGATGTTGGAGCCGGGGTGGAAGCCGTGGCCCAGGCAGTCTTCCACCAGGCATTCCGTGACGAACGCGCTGCCGCCCTGGGCGCTGATGCCGTCGGAAGGCCAGCGGCGCACGGTGATGTCACGCACGCGCAGGTTCTCAGCTTTAACACCGTGAACGCCAGAGCAGGTGAATCCCGGCATTTGTTCGCGTGAGTAAACGTGCGGACCGCCATCAATCGCCAAGTCAGCGACCATGGCATTGTGGCTGCCCGGGATCATGATCATTGGAAAAAAATTACCGCCGTGTCCGTCGGCATCCGGACTGTAGCTGCGCCGGGGGTCGCCGGCCACGATACTTCCCTGAACCAGTTTGTTATGAATGTGTTCTATGATGATGTGTCGCGCATGCCAGCCGCCCTGGCCTTTATCCCGGATATAAATCTCGTCCCCTGGCTGTAAACCATCCACTGCGCTGAGCTCCGCTTCCACCGGCAGCGCGGGGGCGACGGCGGTGAGCGTGAAGAATATCGGTGTGGGCCGCATCAATATCGTGGCTGCGCCTTCTCCGCGTATGGTAACGTTTGCGCGCAAATGGATACTGCGCCGCACCAGATACCGGCCGCTCTTCAAGCATAACATGCCGCCGCTCTCCGGCAATGCATCCAGGGCTTCCTGAATACCGGCCGTGGTCGAACCGGGGTCGATGGGGGGATCAATGTTTGTAACTGTCAAATGATTGTGCGTCATGGTGTATGGCATTCCGTTAAACGCCGGTATTAAATCCATTGTGTCAGGCCAGGCGGATCTGCCGACACGATGAGGTGTTAGCATGTGGCAGTTTGTGAAATACGGGAATGTATGTCAAGCGTCGGCTATCTGCTTGTCAGGATGCGGGCCAGGCCATTGTTTGTTGTTGACATGCGCAGGCGCGTTTGATCATGTTGTGCAACGTAATTGCCATGGAATAGGGTCGGGTACTGCCGGTTGCCAAGCCAATTGTAAATACAAGGTTGCCCGGTTGCATGGCTTGAAAAAGATGCGGGAATGACGGAGAGAACAGCATATGCATGATCATAATCTTCGCAATCTGAGTCCGTTGGCCATGTTTCTTGAAATGGCCCGGTCTAACCGTCCCCGCCACGCATATGTCGAAGGTGACTTTGCGGCATGGAAGGCGCGGGCCCTGCCGGAAGTCCTGGCGACTTTGGGTGAGTTTCCCGCGGCCGTGCCGCCGCGGCCTGAAATGGTGGCGGAGTGGAGCCATGCCGGTCTCCGCACACAGAAATGGTATTTGGATGTCGGTCCGCATATCTCCGCGGCCTTCTTGATTAATTTTCCCGCCAACATTGCGTCTGGCGCAAAACTGCCTGGCATCCTGTGTTGTCACGGGCACGGCGCCTACGGCAAGGAACCGGTCATGGGTAATGACAGCGGCCCGGAACTGCGTGCGGCCATTGCCGGGGCAAATTATGATTATGGACGGCAGATGGCCCAGGCAGGGTTTGTGACATTTGCCATTGATTGGTTGGGTTTTGGCGAACGCCGTGACGGCCACAAGCCGAACAATTTCTACCGCGGCAGCGAGTTGCGTGACTGGTGCGCCAACCTCTACCTCCACGCGACCATGCTGGGCATGACCACGCTGGGGATCAATGTGATGCACGGCCGGGCGGCCATTGATTTTGCGCTGTCTTTCAGCGAGATCGATCCGGAGCGTCTGGGCGTCATGGGTCTGAGCTTTGGCGGCACCATGAGTCTATGGATGACGCTGTGCGATGCGCGCATCAAGGCCACGGAAATCATCTGCTACAGCGATCTATGGGAAGCGTTCGGCATTCGCGACAACAACTATTGCGGCTCGCAGGTGGCCCCCGGCCTGTACCGCCTGGTAGATTTGCCGGATTTGCAGGGGCTGATTGCCCCGCGGCCCCTGCTGGTTGACCTTGGCGCCAACGATACCTGCTTCCGCATTGAATCGTCCATGCCCTGTTTTGAAAAGGTACGCCGGATTTACCAGGCCGCCGCCGCCGCCGAACATCTGCACCTGGACCTGCATCCGGGCGGACATGCCTGGGGCGGCAATTTTTCGAAGAATTTCTTCAAGCACTATCTTGGGGGATAAATTGCTGGAGTAGTCTGCGCGCTTTTCCCGCCCGGCTCCTCCGTGCCATGATCAGTCCTCCGCGTCCTTCTCCGTGGCGAGGTTTCTAACCTAACCCGTAACCCGTGACATTTGAAACCCGTGAGCTCTGAGCGAGCAGAAGCGTGCATGGGTTCAGGATTGGGGACAGGCGACCATGTTCCCGTCCGCGGTTCCGGCCACGCCGGGGCGGGGGCGGTCCTCATGACTGCGACAGTTGCTTGCGTATGATGGGGGCCAGGTACTCGGCAATCTGGACGAATCCATGATCGCCGATATGCAGCAGATCATCGCCAAGTCCCTGAAAGGTAGGCATCAATTGCGGTCCATGGCAAAAATGCAGGTTGGGTAAATTGTTTTCCTGGACGGCTTGCTTCAGTAAATCACGTTTTGACTGGGCCTGGTGAAACTTCATGTTGTCACCCGCTTCGGACAAGTCGCGCCAGGACGGGAACAGGCTGATGGCGAA
>JAIVGW010000354.1 GCA_020201415.1 Lentisphaerota bacterium | reverse complement strand
CTGCAGAACATGACGGCCGGCACGGCTTTCAACCTCTGGAACGGCGGCGGCGAGCCGCGGCAGTCGATGCGTTTTCAGGTAACCACGGACGCTGCCTGGCTGTCTTTCAGTCCGGCCACCGGGCGGGTGCAAAATGACGCCACCAGCATCGAAGTATTGTTCGATGCCGGCAGTATGGCTCCTGGAACCTACAGCGGGAATGTGCAGGTGGATGCCTGGGATGAAAGCGACGGCCAGCGTGCTACCGGAGCGCCCTTGTTGCTGCCGGCCGTGTTCACCGTCCTGAACCGTACCCCGCGGAATTTCGAGCCGCCCGAAGTGCGCGGTCCGGCATACATGGGGCAGATCATCAGCGCCTGGCCGGGAATCTGGAACAACATGGATCGTTTGCAGTTTGAGTTCTCCTGGGAAAGCGCCGCCACTCCGGGTGGCGCCCGGTCCGTGGTGCGCGGCTGGAGTTCTGACGCAACTTACCGGGTGCGCCAAGCCGATCGTGGCCGCTATCTGCGTGTGGTGGTGCGGGCCATTGATCCGACGCCGGTGCCCTTGAGCAGTGAGGCTGCCAGTCGTTTCGTCGATTCAAGATTTCGCGCTGTTCCGGATGACTTCGACGGGGACGGTGTCAGTGATTTGTGGTTTTTCAATCCGTCGGATGGCTATTGGCGCGCGGCCCTGTCGGGCGGAGTTGCCGATAAGGTTTTGTTTGGCGCCGCAGGCATGGTGCCGGTTCCCGGTGACTACGATGGCAACGGATATCTAGACCTGGGACTGTATGATCCTGCCAGCGGTTTCTGGTATGTGATGTTGCTGCCGCAATGGCAGTATCTCAGCGGTCATTTCGGTGGGGGCGGCATGACGGCTGTGCCGGACGATTACAATGGCGACGGCACCACGGATCTGGGCGTTTACTATCCGAAGGACGGACGCTGGTACATTTATTATATTAATGAAGGACGGGTACAGACCTTCAATCTGGGCGGCCCGGGCAAGGTGCCGGTACCGGCGGATTATGATGGCGATGGCCAGTCTGATTTGGCGGTGTACCGCATCTCTGACGGGTTGTGGCAGGGTATCAGCTCGCGCAACGGCGCCGCCTGGAGCGAGGTTTTGGGCGGCGCCGGCGCCTGGCCCACGCCCGGAGATTATGATGGTGATGGCCAGGCTGATTTGGCCGTCTATTACCGGCGCGGCAATTTGTGGCAGATATTGAACAGCAGTGACGGCACCCTGCGCCGGGAGCAGTTTGGTGTGAGCCATGGCGGCGCGATTCCCCTGCCGGGATATTTCGAATATGCCGGCAGTTTCGATCCGGCGCATGCCCAATTGGCCGGTGATTTCATCATCTGGTGCGTAAGGCGTGCTTCCGAGACTAAATATTTCAGTTATCGTGGTCAGTCCTATCAGGTAAGTACGGATCAATGGCGGATAGACTGGTGAACTGCTCCGCGGTACCCCCGGCTTCGCCGGTCATAGTTGTATAATTGTGCAACCCGGATTCGACATGCGGCGGATCCGGGTTGCCTTTTTGCACGGAGCGCTACCATGGAACCTGTAATACGCACTATCGGTAAAAATTTCCTGACGCTGGAGTTGACGAAGGATTATGCCAGAATCACGGAGTTGTTCGGCGCCTTGATGGGCGATGATGGTGGTGAAACGGACCGGCGCTGGATGGATGGCCTATGGGTGCTGGCCACCGATGGCGGCCGCTACGAAGACCGGGATTTTCAATTGGTGACGGACTCCTTCGGCGATCGACAGGCGGAATTGGTCTGGTCCACCGCAGCCGGTTCAATCGGTTTGCGCTCCTGTTGGCAGGCCGATGTGGAGAATGCCGTGCTCACGCGTCGGGATGTTTTGAGTAATATCGGTGACCGCCCTGTGACCGTCAGGCGTGTGCTGCCGCGCCTGACCTTTCCTTGCGGCGAATACGAGATTTACAGCCAGCGTTGCCTTTGGAACAACGAAAACCAGGGGCGCTGGGTCCCCTTGCATGCCGGCAGTCTGAATTTAACCAGCAGCCGGGGCCGTGCCTCCGATGGCTGCGCGCCCTATGCCTGCCTGCGCGAGCGACAGACGGGGCGGGGTGTGGTGGTGCATGTTGTGCCGATGGGTAATTGGGTGATCCGGTTTAGCGCGCGTTCACTGGGGAACCGCCAACCCTGGCTGGTGCTGGAAGCCGGCTTGGCGGATGATGACTTGCGGCTGGTGCTGGAACCGGGCGCGGAATTGGTGCTGCCGGAAATCATTCTGCAGCCGCTGCCCGACGGCGACCCCCGCGCCGCCGCGCCCGGATTGCACCGCCATCTGCGCCGCCGTCTGCCGGCGCCGCGGCCCGGTGATTATCCCGTGATTTACAATACCTGGCTGGATCGTTTTGGTGAACTTGATGAGGAGCACCTGCGCCACCAGGCGCTTGCGGCCCGCGAGGCGGGCTGTGAAGTCTTCGTGGTCGACGCCGGTTGGTACGGCCGGGATGATGACGGCTCCTGGTTTACCAGGATGGGGGACTGGCGCGAGAAGCAGACTGGAGCCTTCAACGGCCATATGCGCGAATTTGCCGATGAGGTACGGGCCATGGGTATGGATTTCGGCCTGTGGGTAGAGCCTGAGCGTTTCGGCGCCGGCTCGCCCGTCGTCAGGGAACATCCGGAATGGTTCCTGCCCACCGCCCGGGGGTATCTGCGGATGGACCTTTCCCAGACCGCCGCGCGTGATTTCCGCTATCGCGAACTGTGGGAGCTGATCGAGCGCTATCAACTGCGCTATGTGAAGATGGACTGCAACGTGGAGTTGGGGTATGACCCGTCCGGGCATGAGCTATATGACTATTTTCGCCACTGGTACGGGTTGCTGGACCGGTTGCGCGCCGCTTGTCCCAATACGGTTATCGAAGATTGCGCCAGTGGCGGCATGCGCGCCGATCTGTCTTCCCTGATGCATTATGATCTTTATTTTCCCAGCGATACCGCCAATCCGGTGGATCTGCTGCGGATTCGTGAAGGCGGGTTTCTGCGACTGCCGCCCGGCCGCACGTTGAATTGGGCGGTATTGAAATCCGTGGGCAACTTGCCGTCCC
>JAIVGW010000121.1 GCA_020201415.1 Lentisphaerota bacterium | reverse complement strand
GCCACAGCGCCAGGTCAAGAAAGTGCACCATCTCTACGAACATGCACCCTGCATCCGCCATGAAAATCCAGCTCTTCCAACTGCGCACGTCATCGTTGATGCGCATCAGCACCTGCAAACCGGCAGCCTCGGGCACCTGCTCCGGGGTGACTTGACCGCGATCCACGCTGGGGCGGTCGGTCTGTTTCGCTGTCCGGGCTTTTTCCAGCAACCGCTTCAGTTCCAGCACGGCCGGACTGGACCGCCGGTTATGGCCCACACATACCGGCACACCCGTGCGGCGCACCGCGCGGACAATAGCGAGCATTTCCGCACGATCGGGCGCCAGCGG
This sequence comes from Lentisphaerota bacterium, assembly GCA_020201415.1. Taxonomy (GTDB): domain Bacteria; phylum Verrucomicrobiota; class Kiritimatiellia; order JAAZAB01; family JAAZAB01; genus JAIVGW01. Next base: position 2,756 of record JAIVGW010000121.1, on the reverse strand, counting down.
CTTTTCCGTGTAAACCGGCTTGCCGGCTTCCAGGGCCGGAATGATAAACTCTCCTCGCAGGTTGGTATGCGTCGCCAGGATGCAAAGATCAATATCCGCGTCCTGCACAATCCTCCGCCAGTCCGTTTCCGCCCGCCGGGCGCCGAACTTTTCCCGGCACCGTTCCGCGGTGGCGGGATCGATATCGCAAACCGCCGTCAACTCGACGCGTGGGTTTTTTTGCGCGTTGGGCAGATGCACCAGTTGCGCCAGCGCCCCGCACCCGACCACGGCCAACCGATGCTGCTTGGATGCACTCATCTTGCATTCTCCTGGTTTTATCGTGCTCACCCGGAACTATCCGAGACCTGTCGCTTGCATAAGACACAAACAATACATATACCGCGGTGGCGCACAACAAAGGATCTTGTATGAAGATTGCGGCTCATTCTTCAATCGCCAACCGGACAAACCGGTCCCGATCGTGAAAACTCTTGCCTCCCGGCGAAAACACATAATTGGTTTTTTGACCCTGACGCACCCGGGTGCGTCCGGCGTTGAAGTACCAGGGTTTCGCCGCCGTGGGTTTATCGCCGGCAATGTTGTTGCTGGGATCCATGGTATGCCCGTCCTCGCCGGCCAGCGGCAGGCGGATGCGCACCCGCCAGAAGTCCGGTCCGCGCTCCGTCTCCACTTCAGCCTGGGCGCTCCAGGCTACCCCCTGCTTCAACCGCTGATTCCGGTCCGCATCAAAGACAGCGCCCTCCGGACCGACCTCGACCTGGTAATAGGCGTAGACTGGCGTTTCCAACAGGAGCGCCACGCAGTCGCCATCCCAGACGTTGGCAGTAGCGTAAAGATTGACCATATCCGGCTCTTCGCAACGGAAGTCAAAAACCAATGCGTCACGGTCCCAACCGACCTGGAAGGTGGTGGCGATTTCCGGATCATCCCCCGTGGTCAAGTTCCGCAGACGGTAAGTCTCCGGCGGCGTCGCCCCGCCAAGGTCGCGGCCGACCGCCAGCGGCGCCTGCTCGCGCTGGTCCGCGGCATGCTCATCCTCATGGGCTAATTGCCGCAATGTGTCCAACGGCGGCAGTTCGTCCATGATTAACTGGATGCGCCGGCCATACACCGTATCGCCGGCCTGCTCCCGGGCCGCCTGCAGCATTTCGACGAACCGGGCGCGCACCTCCACGGGCGGCAGCCAGCCCGGCCGCTTCGGATCGGGAGGCGCCGGAAAATTGTCGTCGGCATACTCGAAAGCCGCCTGCACCGCGTAGCGCGCCGGCCCGTAAAACAGCTTGTAGTATTCGTCCAGCACCGCATCGATGTCCTGGCTGGCATCCCACAGGAAACGGGCATTGACATAGAGATTCAGATGATCCACGCCCGGCGCGTACCAAGTTTGCTGCTTGCCGCCGCGCGGCGATTCGTTGCGCTCGCCTTGGCCAATGCCCTGTAGCGCCTTGAGATCCCTGGCAAATTCGCGCGGATGCAGCGCCGGGAAAGCCACCGGCAGACTCCGTCCGGTATAGAGGTTGTTTTCCCCCCTTAATAAATTTCCCGGCGCCAGCTTGGCCTGCCAGGCGATGACACGGTCCCAATACTGCTGCCAGCGCTCCGGATTCCCGAATGCCGGCCGGCCGCAGTTGGCAATGTACACCACCACGTTCGACCCGAACTTGTCAATACCGGGCGGCGGGGCAGCATAAGACGTGTAGGCCCCGCACATGATTTTCCGGTCCGGATGCGTCCTGGCCACCTCGCGCGCGACCCGGTCCACGAATCCCCAGACATAATCCGATACGTTATCAATATCCTTGCACAGATCGCATTGGCACTGCCGGAACCCGTCCGTCGGCCAGACATTACCCATGGGCTCGTTGTAATGATCGAACAACGCCCGCTGAAAGGCCACCGTCTCCTCGATCAGCCCTTCCGAGCGCAGGCAGGGCGTCCCCGAGCCTTTTTTGCTTGTATCGCGCACACCGCCCAGCAAGGCGTAATACTCCGGATGCGCCTCCTGCATTTCCGGCCGGCTGATCACCGCCCGTATGCCGTGTGATTTAAGGGAGCTTGCGCCCCATAAATCAATCCCCGTATTTATACCCTGGCGCAAGTCCCAGATCAGGTCATCCCAGTTGATCGCCGCATACATGGACCATTTCAGCGTGCGCAAGGCAAAGGAGGGATGCACGGTCCGGTCCACCGCCGGCAGGGCAATGGAGATTTTTCGAGGAACGACTTCGCCCAGCTCGCCCGGCATGTACCAGCGCATGCCCTGCCCGCGCAGGAAATCGCAGACCGCGTTCAGCGAGCCGGCGGCGTCATGCCGCCAAAGGTTGAACTCATTATGGTAGCTCTTGTACATCGCGAACATCGGGTTCTGCCAGGTCGCCCCGGTGATCTTATCCCATTCCGCCTGGGCGCGGGCCGCATCGCCCGCCGAATGCGGCCAGGGCTCGACCGGCTCGAAGTTGGCATCATTCCCCACCAACGCCAGCCAGTCCGGACCCGACACCATCCGGAAGGCGCCATGCTTCAACCCCACATCGGAAAGCCCCAACTCATCCGTGAAACGGCTGCGGCCCACGTAGATTTTTACCGGCAGTTCCCCGCCCGGCGCCGTGACGATCGGCAGTTCCGCGCCAGTCATCTTCTTCACACCCAACTGCAATTCCGATGCCGCCAGTTTTGCCATCCGCGGCGGCTGCTCGGCAATCACAATTTCGGCTTGCGGCCGTCCGTCCTCGACGATCCAGGGCGTGGCCGCC
>JAIVGW010000120.1 GCA_020201415.1 Lentisphaerota bacterium | reverse complement strand
AGGCAGACTGCTGATGAAAACACCGCTGTATGACCAACACGTCCGGTTGGGCGCGCGCATGGTCGATTTCTCCGGATGGGAAATGCCTCTGCTTTATACCGGCATAATCCCAGAACATGCCCATACCCGCACCCAGGTATCGCTTTTCGATATTTGCCATATGGGTGAATTCGAAGTCCGCGGCCCCACCGCCGAGGCGGATCTGGAGCGTTTGCTTACGCAACCGATCGCCGGCATCAGGCAGAATGCCGGCGCCTACGGCTACCTGCTGGACGATCAGGGCGGAGTGATTGATGACTTGATCTGCTTCCGCCTGCAATCCGACCGCTTCTGGCTGGTGGTCAACGCCGGCACGACGGCCGGTGATGCCGACTGGATACGCGAGCACCTTTCCGCCGGCACCGAGTTCCTTGATCTTTCCGGCAAGACCGCCAAGTTGGACATTCAGGGACCCGCCACCGGACCGGCGCTGGAGCAGCTCTTTCCCGGCCGGATCCCTGATCTGAAATATTTCCGCTGCGCGGAAGTTGAACTGAACGACTTCAAAGGCCTGCTCAGCCGTACCGGCTACACCGGGGAGTGGGGTTACGAGTTTTCCCTGCCGCTGGCACAGGCAGTCGAATGCTGGCGAACTCTTTTGACCCACCCGCAGATCCGGCCCGCCGGACTGGGTGCGCGCGATACCCTGAGAGTGGAAATGGGTTATCCGCTTTACGGACATGAATTATCTACCAAGGCCCCGCCCGCCGGCGTCGCTCAGGGACGTTTCATGGATTTATCCAAGACTTTCATCGGCAGGGATGCCGTACAGCGCGCGCTGGAATCTGAAGACCTGCGGGTTTTGACGGGCTTGCGTATGGAGGGCCGGATGTCGGCGCGCGCGGGCGACCCGGTTATGGAGGGCGCCAACAACGTCGGCATGGTCACCAGCGGTCTGTTCGCGCCCAGCCTGGGTTATGCCGTGGCGCTGGCATATATCGATCGCAACCTGGCCGGAGCCGGCCAACAGCTCCACGTGACGGTGCGCGGGCGGGCTCTGCCGGCACAAATCACCGAACTGCCTTTCTATGCCAACGGCACGGCCCGCCGGGCCCCGCCCGGTTCGCTTCCGTCCATGAACCAGCCAATTAAAAACCAGCAGCCGGCAACCAGCGCGGCGGACAGCGTGCAACCTGTCAAAATGGAGTCAATATGAGTGCCACGGGGTTTCAATGCATCAGCCCGGAAGAAGCCGCCAGCATGCTGCGGGAGTTGGGCTGCGCCGATTTCGACCAGCTTTTCCGGGAAATCCCCGCCAACCTCCAGCACAACCGATTCGATTTGCCGCCAGGCATTTCTGAGATGGAAATGCTGCGCCGGACCGGCGAACTCGCCGGACGCAATGCCGCCCATCGGGTCAACTTCTGCGGCGGCGGATTTTATGACCATTTCATCCCATCCGCCCTGGATGCGCTGGCAGGACGCGCCGAATTTTACACCGCCTACACGCCCTACCAGCCTGAAGTGTCCCAAGGCACCCTGCAGGCTATTTACGAATATCAGAGTTCCATCTGCCGCCTTACCGGCATGTCCACGGCCAACGCTTCGCTTTATGACGGCGGCACCGCCATCTTCGAAGCCATCATGATGGCTTTCCGTATTACGCGGCGCAAACGCGTGTTGATCGACACCGGCGTCAACCCGATTTATCGCTCCATGTTGAAGTGCCTATCCGCGAATCTTGATTTTGAATTCCGCGAAGTCCCGCATGCTGACGGACGGGCCGATCGCGCGGCCCTGCGACAGTTGATCGACAAGGACACCGCTGGTGTTATTCTGCAAAACCCTAATTTCTTCGGTACGCTGGACGATTTTTCCGACATTATTCAACAGTCGCACGACGCCGGCGCTTTGGGCATCGTCTCAGTTTACCCCATTTCGCTGGGCATGGTCCGCACTCCCGCCGAAATGGGAGCGGATATCGTCACCGGCGAAGGACAGAGTCTGGGGCTGCCGTTGTCCTTCGGCGGCCCTTACCTGGGCTTCATGGCCACCCAGACCCGGCATGTTCACAAGATGCCCGGGCGCCTGGCCGGCGCCACCATTGACCAGCATGGCCAACGCGGATTCGTCCTGACCCTGCAGGCGCGCGAACAACATATCCGGCGCGAAAAGGCCACGTCCAACATCTGCTCCAACGAGGCGCTTTGCGCGCTGCGCGCCTTGATTTATCTCTGCCTGCTGGGGAAATCCGGGTTGGCGGAAACCGCGGAAATATGCGCGGCCAACGCCGCCTATGCGCGGAGCAAGACCACCGCCATAACCGGCGTCAAGCCGACGTTCGACCACGAATATTTCAACGAATTCGCGCTGACTCTGCCGGTCAACGCCGCCGACGTGGTGAGCGCCCTGATCGAAAAAGGTTTTGCCGCCGGCTTCCCCGTCGGCCGATATTACCCCGGTATGGACAACGTGCTGCTGGTGGCCTGCACCGAAAAGCACACCAAGGAAGACATCGATATGTTCGCCGCCGCCCTGGAAGCGGCGCTTTAACCAGCGAGGCCTGCATGCAACTGATTTATGAAAAAAGCGTTCCCGGACGGCGTGCCGTGCGCGCCCCGCGCCTGACTGTGCCGGCGCGTGAACCGATCAATAAAAAATTACTGCGCGCCCGGCCGGCCGCTCTGCCGGAAATGCCGGAACTGGAGATCGTGCGGCATTTCACCAACCTCTCACGCCGTAATTTTTCCATCGATACCAATTTTTATCCCCTGGGATCCTGTACCATGAAGTACAATCCCAAGGCCTGCGAGACGGCCGCGGCCCATCCCGGTTTCACCCAGATCCATCCCCTCTGGCCGCAACTGCGCGGCGGAGGCCAGTTGACCCAGGGTGCATTATGCCTGCTGTATGAAACCGAACGGATGCTTTCTGAAAGTTTCGACGTGGTCTCAATTCCCTCCACGCCCGCCGGCACGGTGGACGTGGAACGCCTCAAGGCGGTCATCGACGGCGACACGGCGGGTATGATGATGACCAATCCCAATACCCTGGGCTTGTTTGAGCCGGAAATCGAACACATTGCCGAACTGATCCACGCCGCCGGCGGGCTGATGTATTACGATGGCGCCAACCTCAACGCTATCCTGGGCCGCTGCAAACCGGCGGATATGGGTTTTGATGTCTGCCACCTTAATCTGCACAAGACCTTTGCCACGCCCCACGGCGGCGGGGGGCCGGGCGCGGGCCCGGTGGGCGTAACCGCACGCCTCCGGCCCTTCCTGCCGATCTCACGCGTGATCAAGAAGGATGACGGCACCTATGCCCTGGATTATGAGCACCCCAAGTCCATAGGCTACATTGCGCCTTTTTACGGCAATTTCGGCGTATTGGTGCGCACCTATGCCTACTGCCTGATGGTCGGACGGGACGGCTTGCGCGACATCAGCAACCATGCCGTGCTGAATGCCAATTACCTGCTGGCAAAGTTGCGTGAATTTTTCCCCGCAAACTATGCCGGAAATTGTATGCATGAATTTGTGCTCAGCGCCCGGCCGGCCGGTCCCAACGGGGTGCGCGCTCTCGATCTGGCCAAGGGCCTGATCGACCGCGGCATTCATCCGCCCACCGTATATTTCCCGCTGATCGTCCCCGAAGCCATGATGATCGAGCCGACGGAAACGGAGACGCGCGAGACCCTGGACCGCTTTGTTGAGGTTATGCGGGAGCTGGCCGCCATCGCCCGTGACAATCCGGCGGAGCTCAAAAACGCCCCCGTGACCACTCCGGTGGGACGCCTCGACGAAGTCGCCGCCGCGCGCAATATGAACCTGGCCTGCCTGCCGCCGGATGAGTAAAACCACCGGTTCCGCAGCCCTCTTCAACTCTCCGCGGGGACGCTGACAATCTCCGGCTCGGCCTCGTCGGCGGCGCGCATGCGCCGTTTGAGTGTCAGAGCCAGTTCCCGGCGGATGGCGCTGAACGCCGGATCGTGCACCAGGTTATTGCGTTCGTGCGGGTCGGCTTCCAGGTCGTAGAGAAAGTCCTCCACGTAGATATCGCTGGAAGGCGCATGTGAGGCATCCGGATCCGGAGCCCTGACGCTGTATTTCCATTTGTGTGTGCGAATGGCGCGTCCGCAATGGCTCTGGCTGATCTGCACAAATCCCTCGCCGGGCCAGTCTCCGGCCCGGCCGGCCACCAGCTCCTGCAGGGCCCGGCCGCGCATGGCGGGCGGCGGTGTCAGTCCGGTCGCCTGCAAAATGGTGGGCGGCAAATCAATCAGACTGGTCAACTCCTTGAAGGTCTGCCCTGACTCGAATCCCGGCCCCTGGATGATCAGCGGCACCCTGATGCAACCATCATGACAGGAACGCTTGTATTCGCTGTTGCGGGTGCGGAAATGCGAGCCATGATCGCTGGTATATATGATCAGGGTGTTGTCCGCCAGACCCTGAGCCTGCAGGGCGTCCCGGATGCGCCCCAGGTTTTGATCCAGGCTGTTGACGCAACCAAGGTAGTCGGGATATTCCTCGCGCCAGTCACCCTGGGCGTCGATCAGATCGCCCGGAACGGTAAAGTCACGGAAGCGTTCCCGGGACCCCCGCGGTCCTTCGTAGTGGCGATGGTCGTTCTGATGGTGCGGCTCAATA
>JAIVGW010000353.1 GCA_020201415.1 Lentisphaerota bacterium | reverse complement strand
CGTTAATGAAGATCAGGCGTCCTGCCTGGATGATCTGTATGCCGACCAGGGATTGCTCGGTGATGGTGCGGTAACGGTTCTCGCTTTCACGCAGGGCTATTTCCGATCTGGTCTTGGCCAGGGCCGTGCCCATCTGGCGGGCGATGGATTGCAGGAGTTCCCGCTCGTTTTCGCTGAAATGGTGCGGTTGTCCGGAGGCGATCACCAGCATGCCAATGGTCTGATCCTTGGACATCAGGGGCATGCGCGCCAAGGCGGCAAAGTTCCAGCGCCTGGCCATGGCCGGAGCAGCTATATAGCAGTTATCATGGAAGACGGCCTGTCCATTATCGATGAGAAAACCTGCTTCATCATGATCGCGGTCAATTTGCGCCATGCGGTTGATGAAGTCGGCCGGCATGCAGCTGGCGCAGCGCATTTCCGCCGTCCGGCTGTTCTCATTCATCAAGTATATGCAGCCGCTGTGGAATTGCAGCAGATCCAGTGACGAATTAAGCATTTCGTCCAGCATGCTGGCGAGATTATCGGCCTTATTGACGGCAATGGTGATACGGTTGATGATTTCCAGTTTGCGTGTGTGATCGCTGATCTGGGCTTCGGCCAGTTTGCGCTCGGTAATGTCGGTAATCATGCCGTCATAGGACACCAGCATCCCGAGGGCGTTGCGATGCGGTACGGGGGTGTTGCGCACCCAGCGGATGTGTCCGTTCTTGTGGATAATGCGGTGTTCGAAAGGCTGAATCGCCTGGCCCTCGATCAATTGAGCGGTTTGATCCAGCACCCGTTCGCGATCTTCGGTGTGGACCATCTTGTACCAGAGATCCGGGTCGTTTTCATAGTCGGCGGTGGAATAGCCCGTGACGGCAATGCAGCCCGGTCCGTGGAAGGTTGAGACGGCCTGGCCGTTTTCAATTTTCACGGTGTAGATGTAATCGGTGACCGAGGCCACCAGGCGTTTGTAACGCGTTTCACTTTCCTGAAGTTCCAGTTCCGCCATTCTATGGTCGGTGATGTCGCTGACGATGACCAGGCGCGCCTCGGCATCGCCCATGGTGGCGCAGGCAATGCGCGAAGTGCGTCCAGTTTCAGGGCAGGTGGTTTCGCATTGGACGGTGTGTCCCGGGGGCGGCATGCCGGCGCACCAGGGGCAGGGAGTGTCGCGCCGGTAGATGGCCTTGTGGCAGATCTCCCCGACGGCGTCACGTCCGATCCGGTCGCGCATGGCGGGGTTAAGGTATTGCAGGTGGTAATCCGGCGTGCACATGTAAACCATATCGCGCATGGCTTCAATCATGGCCTTATATATATCTTGGCTATGGCCTTGCATGTCAACTCCGATGGCGGCCGATCATCCCCGCTTAGGGAAAATGATTTCAAATACTGTTCCAGGTTCCGGTTTCAAAGTCAATTGCCCCTGAATCTGGCGGGTGAGAATGGTAGCCAGTTGCAGGCCCAGGGTCTTGGTTTTTTGAGGGTTTATCCCGGACGGGAGGCCGATGCCGTTGTCGGCCACCACCAGGCGCCAGTGATCGTTGGGCGCGGTCTGCATGGAGATCCGGATTATATGAGGTTGGCCGCCGGCTGGTTGTCCGGAAAAGGCGTATTTCAGGGAGTTGGTGACGAGTTCATGCACCAGCAAACCACAGGGTGTGGCGCGACTAACTGTCAGCATCACCGGCTCGGTCTCTATCTGCAGCTTGACGTCGGGGCGCCGGTAAAACTGGATCAGTTCGCCGGTAATGTTGTGCAGATATTCGCCGAAATTAACATTGGACAAATCCGGGGAAATATACAGACGTTCATGGACCATGGACATGGCGCGCACCCGCAATTGGCTTTCCTTGAAAATTTGGGCGCCCCGGGGGTCGCTGATGTATTCGGCCTGCATGTTCAGCAGGCTGGAAATCACCTGCAGGTTGTTTTTGACGCGGTGGTGGATTTCCTTGAGCAGCACCTCTTTCTCCTGCAGGGATGCCCGGATGCGATCCTCGGCGGCGCGTTGTTCGGTGATATCCTCATAGCTGCCCAGCACGCCTATCAGGATGCCATCCGCGTCAATCAAGGGGATTTTGTTGGTGCGCAGCCAGGCTGCCGGCTTGTCCGTGCGGGACTGCGGTTCGATGATATTGAGCTTGGGCTTTCTGGTGTCGATAACCTGCTGGTCGTCGGCGCGGTAAAGCTCAGCCTGATCAACCCAGGGCATGTCGTGATCGTTGCAGCCGACTATATCCTCGGGAGCGGCCAGTCCGGCATCGTCGGCGAAGGCGCGGTTGCAGCCCAGGTATTCTTTTGCCAGGTTCTTCCAGAAAACGCGGGTGGGAATGCTGTCCAGCACCAGCCGCAGCATGTGGCGTGAATGCACTAATTCCTGTTCGGCCTGCCTGCGGTCGGAGATGTCGATGAGAAGGCCGTCCCAGAGCACCGACTGATCGGTACGGCGTTCGGGCTGGGCCACTCCATGAAACCACTTTGTCTGACCGTTGACAACCATGCGTCCCACCCAGTTCCAGATGGAGAGCCGGCGGGTTGCCTCCCGCCAACTGTGGGTCATGGATTCGCGGTCGTGCTCGTGCACCAGCTGAAAAAACGTATCCGGATTGCGCTGGATCAGGTCTGGAGCGGACGCGAGCATTGCCTCGGATTTGGGGCTGAAATACAGAAAGGCGCGTCTGCCGTCCGGCTGTGCCAGATATTGAAAAACAATGCCGGGAACATTGGCGGTGATGTGCTGATAATTCGCGCGCGTTTCCAGCAGGGCGCGTTCACTGGCCGCCAGCTCCAGGTTCATGGTCTTCAACTGGTTTTCTTCCGCCAGCAGTTGCTGATTGCTGGCATCCAGTTGCATCAGGCTGGCGCGCAGTTGCTGGTTGGCGGCTTGCAGCTGTTCGTTTACCGCGTGCAGCTGTGATTCGCGCGCCTTGATATCCTCCTGTCCAGAACCCAGAAAATCAACAACGCCAACGCCACCACTCCCGCCATGCGTAAACGTTGTTTCATGTAATCATTCCATTGGCTGGGCGCCGGTCGCGGCCGCGGTCGCGGTCGCGATTTCCTCCAGCACGGCGGCCGCCGCTGAGCCCGGATCGGTTGCCTCCAGGATCGGTCGCCCCATGACGATGAATGATGTTCCAGCCTGGACGGCCATGGCCGGTGTGGCGACCCGCCGTTGATCGGCCCGGTTGCCGCCGACCGGCCGGATGCCGGGAGTGACTATGCATATTTCATGGCCGAAGCGTTGTCGCAGCTGCGGGGTTTCCGCCACCGCGGCGACCATGCCGGTGATGCCGGACTTGATGGCCAGTTCTCCCAGACCGGTGGCCTGTTCCGGCACGGTGCGCTGGATGCCCGCCTCCAGGAGGTCGGCGTCGGTCAGGCTGGTCAGCGTGGTTACCGCCAGCAGCAGCGGCGCGGCTGCGCCGAATTCGCGCGCGGCGGCCGCCGCCGCGGTCAGCATCACCCGGCCGCCGGCGGCGTGCAGGGTCAGGAGCGCGGCCTCATGGCGCGCCGCGGCGCGCACGGCGCGTTGCACGGTATTGGGGATATCGTGCAATTTTAAATCAAGAAACACCTTTTTGCGCGACTTGCGCAGGAGATCCAGCGCGGCCGGGCCGTCGGCAATGAATAGTTCCAGGCCGACCTTGTAGTATTCCACGGCCGAGGGCAGTTGCCGCAGAATGCGCCGTACGTCTTCGGCGCCGGGAACGTCCAGCGCTACGATCAGCGGTGGCGGGCAGGGAGTGCTGTGCATTTGCTTTACTTTCACTTTTGACAAAAGATTACGTTGTTGTTATGTTAGCCTGATATGCGTTGGATTATCAATAAAATAATTGGCACAAAACATCAGCGTGATCTCAAGAAGCTGCAGCCCCTGGTGCAGCGGATCATCGAACTGGAAGAGCAATACCAGGCTTTGAGCGATGAGGCGCTGCGGGCCAAAACCGTCGAATTCAAGGACCGTCTGGCGCAGGGTGCGATCCTGGACGATCTCTTGTGCGAGGCGTTTGCGGTGGTCAAGAA